>QHPU01000166.1 GCA_003219175.1 Verrucomicrobiota bacterium
CGGGATATTGCCGCCGGCGAGGAACTGACGCACGACTGGTGCGTCACCGATGACGATAACTACATGGTCGAATGCCGATGTGGCTCAGCTATTTGCCGCGGCACTTTGACCGGTAAAGATTGGCAGCGATCCGAACTGCGAGAGCGATATGCCGGCTATTTCTCTTGGTATTTGGCTAAAAAAATGGGTCGCTGAGACTAGAAGCTAGGTGGCTCTTGCGATTGAGGGATCGGCGCGAGTCCCTGTTCTAAACATCACCGCCACCAGGAACGTGACAACGGTGCCAATGAAAATCCACCATGGGAATGCCATAATCGGAAGCCAGCTTGGCGGGTCGTAAAGCTTGGTCCCGAAGATCCGGGCGAGGTCGTTCGGCAGATTGCTGACGATGGAAACGAGGAGAAACCCTGAGATCATCGCGATGGGATTCGTGAAATCGTTTCCGCGCGTTTTTGTCAGCATCCCGGCAAAAAAGATGCCGAGTAGCGAACCGTAGGTATAACCGAAGATGCCGAGTGCGATCGGAATGATGCGAACATTAGGCAGTACGATGACGCAGTAAGAAGTGGCGGAGGCGACGATTATCATGAGAATCGCGAACCCGACGGTCGCCCAGCGCACTGCGCGAAGACTCTCCCTACCGCTTGCGGCGGGTTTGATGTAAGCCAGATACCAGTCGCGCGTGAAACTAGTGGCGAGCGCATTCAGTGCCGTGCTAAGCGAGCCCATCGCGGTCGCGAAAATTCCGGCGATCAACAGACCGCGCAGGCCGACGGGCATCTGGTAAAGGATGAAATGGCAGAACGTCTCGTTAGCGGTTTTTGGCAGCGTCGGGTCGGGATGCGCCTGGTAATAAACCCATAGAAGCAGCCCGATACTAAGAAACGTGAATGCGATCGGTATGTCGGCCAGCCCAGAGAGAATGAGCGAACGACGGCTGCGGCGAACATCCGGTGCCGTGAGCATGCGTTGCACCATGTCCTGATCGGTGCCATGCGTGCCCATGGTGATGAAAGTTGAGCCGAAAAGACCAGCGAAAATCGTGTAATCTATCGCGAACATACCAGCAATTTTCGCCCAGCCATGTTTCGCCGGATCGAGACCCGTCGTAATAAAATCGGAAAGGTGAAAGCTGCCGTGGCGCTCGATGATCTCATTCCAACCGCCGGGAATGGCTGAGTAAAGCAGACCAAGCGCAACGACCGCGCTGGTGATCATAATCGAGGCCTGAATGAGATCGGTCCAGATGACGGCCTTGATGCCGCCCAGCGTGGTGTAAATCGCGGTGAGAATCACGATGGCAATAGTCGCGCCGATGTAGATGAGAAGCGTTTGGGTTTGGTTCGGGCGCGTACCGCTGATCATTTCGTAGGCGAGTGCAAGCGCAATGGCTGCGAAATATAAACGCGCACCCGAGGCGAGCAGGCGCGTGATCATGAACACGGCCGAAGCGGCATTCTTGGTGCGCGTGCCGAAACGCACGGTCAGGTATTCGTAAATAGAGAAAACTTTGTAGTCGTAGTAAGGCTTGATGAAGATGTAGCTGACGAGAATGCGCGCGATAATTGTTCCGAGCGCGAGCTGCAGATAAGTATAACTGCGCAGCGCGAAACCTTCGCCCGGCGCTCCGAAAAAAGTGGCAGCCGTCGTTTCTGCAGCAATGATCGATGCGAGCACGGCCCACCACGGAATG
>QHPU01000042.1 GCA_003219175.1 Verrucomicrobiota bacterium
CGAGTTGCACGCCAAGGAGGCGCCAGACCGGGTGCGCGAGCTCGAAGCTTGGGGCGCAGTCTTCGATCGCACCAAAGATGGTCGAATTTTGCAGAGGAACTTCGGTGGTCACAAATATCCGCGCCTCGCACATGTAGGCGATCGCACGGGCTTGGAAATGATTCGGACGTTGCAGGATCACGGTGTTCATCAGGGAATCGATGTGCACATGGAACGCACCATTCTCACTTTGCTGAAACAGGACGGACGAATCGTCGGTGCGTTCGGTTACGATCGGGAGCACGGCCGCTTCCTGATTTTTCGCGCGAAAGCAATCGTCCTCGCGACGGGCGGCATCGGCCGCGCCTACAAGATTACCAGCAACAGCTGGGAATACACCGGCGATGGCCACGCGCTCGGTTATCGCGTAGGAGCGGAGCTAATCGACATGGAGTTCGTCCAATTTCATCCGACCGGAATGGTCTGGCCACCGAGCGTCTGTGGCATTCTCGTGACCGAGGGCGTTCGCGGCGAAGGCGGAATCCTTACTAATAAGGATGGTCGCCGCTTCATGTTCGACTCCGTCCCGGAAAATTATCGGACGCAGACGGCGGACAACGAGGAAGAGGGCTGGCGTTATTGTCAGGGCGATAAGAATGCGCGGCGGCCTCCAGAATTACTGACGCGCGATCACATTGCGCGTTGCATCGTTCGCGAGATCAAGGAGGGCAGGGGAAGTCCGCACGGTGGCGTCTTCCTCGACATCGCGTGGATTAAAAAAAACATTCCGAACTCGGTCGAGCACATCAAAAAGAAGCTGCCGAGCATGTATCACCAGTTCAAGCAACTGGCCGATATCGATATCACGAAACAGCCGATGGAAGTCGGGCCGACGACGCATTACGTAATGGGCGGGATTCGCGTTGATTCCGACACGCAAATGTCGCGCGTGCCGGGATTATTTGCGGCGGGAGAATGTGCCGCTGGAATTAACGGTGCCAATCGATTGGGCGGAAACTCGCTGTCCGATCTTTTGGTTTTCGGAAAACGCGCGGGCGAATTCGCGGCCAAGTTCGCGAAGGAGAATCAACACGGCGCGGTCAATACCAGCGAAATTGAAAACGTTGTCCGTGAAACGTTGCGACCATTTGAGCAGCGAGAGGGCGAAAATCCCTATACGTTGCAACGCGATCTCCAGGAGACGATGCAAGATAATGTCGGCATTGTACGGACCGAAGCTGAGATGAAGTCGCAGCTCGACCATCTGAGAAAATTATGGGAGCGGGCGGGCGAGGTTTGCGTAAGCGGGAATCGCGAGTTCAATCCTGGTTGGCACACCGCACTCGATTTAAAAAACCTGCTGACCGTTTCCGAAGCGGTAACCCGTGCGGCGCTGGAACGAAAGGAAAGTCGTGGCGCGCAATTCCGCGAAGATTATCCGGAGAAGGACGAGCGTTTCGCGAAGGTAAACACGGTCATTTCACAAAAAGTGGATGGGACGATGCAAGTTAGGTTGGAGCCGTTGCCCGAAATGGCCGATTATTTGAAGCAGATAATTGAGGAGATGAAATGATCTTCCGGCGAGGACGCCATCGCCAGCACGCGAGACGCGTGCGCTACCCGGACCACGCGCAATGAACGCAACCTTCAAAATCTGGCGCGGTGATGCAAAGGTTGGCGAATTCCGCGAATATGCGACGGAAATATCCGAAGGCATGGTCGTGCTCGATGCCGTGCATGATATTCAGCGTACTCAGGCGACCGACCTGGCTTGCCGCTGGAATTGTAAGGCGGGGAAATGCGGCTCCTGTTCGGCGGAAGTAAACGGCATGCCCAAGCTCATGTGCATGACGCGCATGAGCGATCTGCCGCTGGATCGACCAATCACGATTGAGCCGATTAAGGCGTTTCCGGTGTTAAAAGATTTGATTACCGATGTGTCGTGGAATTTTCAGGTAAAGAAAAAAATCAAACCGTTTAAGCCGCGTCCGCCAGACGCGCCCGACGGGACCTGGCGGATGCAACAGGAGGATATCGACCGAGTTCAGGAATTCCGGAAGTGCATCGAATGTTTCCTTTGTCAGGATGTCTGTCATGTATTGCGCGACCACCAGATGCACGATCGCTTTATCGGGCCGCGCTTTTTGATTTACGCGGCTGCGCTGGAGATGCATCCGCTCGATACCGAAGATCGAGTCGAAGAATTGCGCGAAGCCCACGGAATCGGCTACTGCAACATTACGAAATGCTGTACGAAGGTTTGTCCGGAAGAGATCCAAATCACCGACAATGGCATTATTCCGTTGAAGGAACGCGTAGTGGATGAGTACTACGATCCGTTTGGATGGATTTGGCGGAGAGGAAAAAAGAAGACGACAGCCGTTGAAGGGTTGAAGGGTTGAAGCGACATTCCAGTCAAGGCCGCTTTAACGCTTCAAGATTTAACGCTTTAACCGTGGCGCCATGTCAGACCTAAAAACACTTTCAACAAATGCGATTCCCGGCGCGCTCGAGAAAGCCGAGCGCTACCGTTTGTTAAACGAGCCGGCCGAAGCGGAAAGCATCTGTCTGGATGTGCTGGCGGCGGATCCAGAAAACCAGAAGGCGCTGATTATTTTGTTGCTCGCCGTGACCGATCGTTTCAGCAAGACCTATGGTGTGAGCGACACCCAAGCGAAACAAATTCTAAGGAGAATTAGAGGCGAATATGAGCATGCCTATTATCGGGGGATTTTGGCAGAGCGTCTGGCCAAGGCTCAACTCGCACGCGGTGCGCCTGGCTGCGGCTATCATGCCTACGAGGGATTCCGTGAAGCGATGTATTGCTTTGAAAAAGCGGAAGCGGTCCGTCCTGCGGGAAATGACGATGCCTTACTGCGCTGGAATACCTGTGCCCGGATGATCGAGAGAAATCATCTGAGTGCGCGCGAAGATGAACGAATCGAGCTACCGCTGGAATAGCGCGTAATCCAAAAAAGTTCGCCTGCGCGGTGTTGTCTTCTTTTTGGGGAGCGCACGCGGCCTCGCGTGCTACGATCGGCGGCCTCGCCGACCGTTTCTCTCATTCCGAAAAGAACGTTTGCGCGAGGGCGCGCAAACGGTGCACGCGAGGCGCGTGCTCCCCAGCAAGAGAAATCAAACGCCACACCATTTCTTAACGTGTAAACCTTGCGCCTGTTCTTCACCCGGACGTGTCGCTGGCAACCCCGTCGCGATCTGCGAGTGCAATGACTTCGATTTCGATCTTCGCGCCTTTTGGCAGGGCAGAAACTTGCACAGTGGAACGGGCTGGCGGCTCGCTACTGAAATACGAACCGTAGATTTCGTTTACGATCTGAAAATTGCCGAGATCGGTTAGGAAGATCATTGTTTTCAGTACATTCTCCAAGCTCAGGCCCTCGGATTTCAAAACACCGCTGATATTATCCAACACCCGGCGCGTCTGGGCAGCGATGTCGTCCGACACCATCTGGCCACTCTTTGGGTCCAGAGGAATCTGGCCGCTACAGAAAAGGAAATCGCCGGCACGGATAGCCTGCGAGTAGGGCCCAATGGCGGCAGGCGCATCGGAAGTGGAGATAATTTTCTTCATGTTGCGATGTTAGCGGCGGTCTTGGCCATGTCGAGCCACGGCCCGGCAAAGCCGTCATCCCGAGCGCAAGGCGAGGGATCCCGCTGCGAGACCTTAAGGTAACTTCCACGGGATCCCTCGCCTTGCGCTCGGGATGACGTGAGGCCGCGGTGAACAACGCAAGCCTATTTTACTGGTGCAACTCCCCGCCTTCCGCCTTCGCCCGGCTATGGCGGGACAAGTCGCTCAAATGACAAATCACTGAATCTCGTCGATATTGAAACGAAATGGTTGGTTGGATTTTAAAGAAGATTTTAGGCTCGAAAAACCAGCGCGAGATCAGGCGAATGGCGCCGATCGTCCGTCAGATCAACGAGTTGGAAAAGAAGTTTCAGAGCTTCTCTGATGATGACCTGCGCGAATTGACTGCGGGTTGGAAACAGGACCTGGCCAAACTGCCCACACCAGAGGAACAGTGGAAACGGCTCGATGAGATTTTGCCCGAAGCGTTCGCGGTCGTAAAAAATGCCGCCCGCCGGCTAACACAACGCGGCCATACCTTCACCGTCTGCGATCAGCCGATGAAATGGGAAATGGTGCATTTCGATGTCCAGCTCATCGGTGGGATTGTTCTGCATCGTGGAAGGATTTCCGAAATGGCGACGGGCGAAGGCAAGACCCTGGTTGCGACGCTGCCGCTATATTTGAACGCGCTGACGGGGCGGGGGGCCCATCTGGTGACAGTAAACGATTACCTGGCGCGACGTGATGCCGAGTGGATGGGCCAGCTCTACACTTTTCTCGGCCTGACGGTCGGTTGTATTCAGCACGACCAGGAACCAAGCGTGCGCCGGCAGCAGTACGCCTGTGACATCACTTACGGCACGAACTCTGAATTCGGCTTCGATTATCTGCGGGATAACGGGATGGCGACTACTCGCGAGCAACAGGTCCAGCGCGGTTACAATTACGCCATCGTCGACGAAGTCGATTCCATTCTGATCGACGAAGCGCGCACGCCGTTGATCATCAGCGGTCCGGCAACGATCTCGACGCATCAATACGACAAATGGAAGCCGCTGGTCGAGCAAGTTGTGCGCAAGCAGACCATGCTCTGCAATCGCATCGCCGGTGAAGCCAAAGAGGCATTCGATGCGGGCAATCTCGAGGAAGGCGGATTGCTGATGTTTAAGGTGAAACTCGGGCAGCCCCGCAATAAACAGCTTTTGCGAATGATGGAAGATCCAGAAAAGCGCAAGGCAATCGACAAGGCCGAACTGTCATTCTATTCGGACACGCGCAAGGACGAGCTTTTTGCGTTGAAGGAAGAGTTGTTCTTTACCATCGACGAAAAATCGCAGGAGGCTGACTTGTCCGAGCAGGGCCGTTCGTTCATGAATCCGGACGATCCGAATGCATTTGTGCTGCCGGATTTGATCAGTGAGTTCACCGAAATCGACTTGGATCAGGCACTAAGCGGTGAAGAGAAGGAGAAACAAAAGGCGCAACGGCAACAGCACTGTGATGCGCAGGCTGAGCGGATTCACAACATCTCACAACTGCTGCGCGCTTACTGTTTGTTTGAAAAGGACGTGCAGTATGTGGTCGAAGAAAACAAGGTCGTAATCGTTGACGAATATACCGGCCGCAAAATGCCGGGACGCCGCTGGAGCGACGGGTTGCATCAGGCGGTGGAGGCGAAGGAAGGCGTGCAGATCGATCGCGAAACCCAAACGCTCGCCACCATTACGATTCAGAATTACTTCCGGCTTTATCAAAAGCTGGCTGGCATGACCGGGACGGCCGAGACAGAAGCGAACGAATTTCACGATATTTACAAACTGGATGTTGCGGTGATTCCGACGAATCGGCCGGTGGCGCGGAAGGATTCGAACGATCGTATCTACAAAACGCGGCGGGAGAAATACAATGCCGTGATTAACGAGATTAAGGAGTGCCACGCCAAGACACAACCTGTCCTGGTTGGCACGGTGAGCGTGGAAGCGAGCGAGTTGCTTTCCCGCATGCTCAAGCGCGAAAAAATCCCGCACAACGTGTTGAACGCGAAATTTCACATGCAGGAGGCGGAGATCGTGGCGCGGGCGGGCCAGCCGGGCACGGTTACGATTTCAACCAACATGGCAGGCAGGGGCACTGACATTAAGCTCGGTCCCGGCGTGACCGACCGGGGCGGCCTGTATGTCATCGGAACGGAGCGGCACGAATCGCGCCGGATCGATCGACAGTTGCGTGGGCGTTGTGCGCGACAGGGCGACCCGGGCGCTTCGCGTTTCTATGTCAGTTTTGAGGATGATCTCATGCGCAACTTCGGTGCGGCTGATAGGATGACGAAAATCATGGAGCGCTTCGGTCTCGAAGAAGGACAGGAGCTGGAACATCCATGGCTCAACAAGTCTGTGGAGACGGCGCAGAAACGAGTGGAGCAACGCAATTATCTCATTCGCAAACGCACGCTCGACATGGACGACGTGATGAATAATCAGCGCGAAGTTGTCTACGGGTATCGCAACGAAGTGATCGACAGCGAAGAACCGCGAACCTTGATTTACGAAGTGATCGATGAAGCGGTGCCGGCGAAAGTTCAGGAATATCTCGGCACCGGGAAGACGAGCGAGGACGCGAATTATTCCGGACTAATGCAGTGGGTGAATACCACGTTCCCACTTGGATTGAACAAAGAGCGTGCGCAATTCGAGACCCGTGATCCGGAAGCGAACGCGCAATTTTTGATCGAAAAAATCAAGGACGCCTACCAGCGCAAATCGTCGCACGAAGAACCAACGGCGGTAAAAAGCCTGGAGCGCTACATTATTCTCAACGCCATTGACCGGCTCTGGCAGGAGCATTTGTATGCGATGGATGCCTTACGCGAAGGCGTCTATCTCAGGGCATATGCGCAAAAAGATCCGTTGATTGAGTATAAAGCCGAGGCTTACGACATGTTTGTCGAGCTGATGGCGAACATTAAGAATGAAGTGCTGCATAATCTTTTCCGCAGCACCTCGAACTTGCAGGCGTTCGAGAATTTCCTGGCGACGCTGCCGCAATTTCTGGTGCGCGAAACCGCCCCGGGTGCCGGTCCGGACGGCGAACCGGGCGGTGGTGGCGCGAAACGCCCGGCGGGCGTGCGGACGAACGTGCCAACAACAGCAACACGGGCCGCGGAACCCGAAAATGGCGAATACGCGATTGATTTGCCCGTCCGACGCAGCGGTCCAAAGGTCGGTCGTAACGAGCCGTGCCCGTGCGGCAGCGGTAAGAAATACAAAAACTGCTGCGGTCGCGTCGCGTAGTTTGCGCTTGCAAAGAGTGGCCGGCGCGATTGCGTTCTTCCCCACTATGCGTCGCTTTCTTTTCCTGCTCGTTATTGTTTTTGCGCTGAGATGTTCGGCCGAGGATCTGCCGGCTTATCGTCCGGCGCTAATCGGCAAGTCGCCGGACGCGATTGTTAATCGGATTGATGAGAACCTGCTCCTGAAAGCGGGGCAAAAGAAAGCGCTGATCATGTTTTTCGCGCTCGTCGACAAGGACGGCACGGTGAAATCGAGCAATACCTACCGTGGAACGCCCGAATCCAAGCTGCTGGAGCAGGAAGTGCAGCGCGCGCTGACGAATGCGAAGATGACCCCGGCAATTCGCAATCATGAACCTGTGGCTGTTTTTTATTATGCAACCGTTGTTTTCCAAGTCGTTGATGACAAGCCGCGCCTGCGCATTTACGCAAATCAGGAGGCGAGTGAATTAAGAACGGAAAACGATTTCGTCGGACCACAACCGTGCCTTGGGGCCGACTCAAAATTCGACGGCTTGCATTTTCCAGAGGGTTTGCCTGTGCAGGTCAATGGCCTGGTTGAATTGTCGCTGAAAATTGACGGTGCCGGAAATCTGCAGGAGGCAAAAGTGGAGAAGGAGGACCCCCCGCTGCTGGGATTCGGAGATGCGGCCATGGCCGATTTCGCAAATGCCAAATTTATTCCCGCGTTTCGCAACGGTCAGCCAGTTGCCTGTCAGGTCGTGTTGCCGGTGTACTACGTAGGGCAGGATTCAACGCTCGATGGACGCAGTCAGTGAGCGGCAAAATAGTTCGCGCAACTTTTTTTCAGCGTGATCCAGTGACTTGTGCACGCGAGCTTATCGGCTGCGAGCTGAGTTGGGATCGCTGCGCTGGCATCATCGTTGAGACAGAAGCTTACCACTCGGTCGGTGACGAAGCGTGTCACTGTTTCATTCGCCCCAGTGCGCGGGCGTTTGTCGAGCGGAATCGGCCAGGCGCGGGCTACATTTATTTCAACTACGGCGTGCACTGGATGTTGAATGTTTTGGTGAAAGGAAAGGAGAACGGTTTTGTCCTCATTCGAGCAGTGGAGCCGACTCGCGGAATTGCGCTAATGAGAAAGCGGCGTGGAGTTCATGATTTACACCGGCTTTGTTCCGGTCCTGGAAAACTAACCCAAGCGTTCGCAATCACCGGACGCCATCACGAAATGGATCTGTGCCGTGACGAGAAACATTGTTTTCGAAGCGCAGACCAACCAGTTGGTGTCATTGCCGATCAGCGAATTGGGATTCAACGTTCGGCCCATTTGCCATGGCGGTTCACATTGCGCGGTAGCGCGCACGTGAGTCGGAAAGTCCGGTCATCCCGAGCGTAGTCGAGCGATCCTGGTGCGAAAGCTTAAAGGTAACTTCAACGGGATCCTTCGACTCCGCTTTGCTTCGCTCAGGATGACGAGGTAATTAGATGTAATGGCGTCAAAGAAACAGCCGCGTAAAAGCGTTCGCTCACACGGCCGGCGTGTTTTGCTGGGCATGAGCGGTGGAGTGGACTCCAGCGTCGCTGGTTACCTGCTGCGCGAGCAAGGCTACCAAGTCATCGGAGTGACGATGAAAGTGTGGCCCCAGGACTGTATTTCTCGGGCCGAAGACAAATGTTGCGGACCTCAGGCGGTGGCAGACGCGCGCGGCGTTGCCCACGCGCTCGGTTTCCCGCACTACGTGGTCGACGAAGCCGACCAGTTCGAAGAACTCGTCATTAATTATTTCTCAAGTGAATACCAGGCGGGCCGGACTCCGAATCCGTGCGTGATGTGTAATGAGAAACTGAAATTCGGAAGTCTTTGGCAAAAAGCCGAGGCGCTGGGATGCGATTACATCGCGACAGGTCATTATGCAATCATCGATCATGCTAATGAAGCGGCCGGGGTCGACGCCCCCGGCTACAACAAACGTGCAGTCCTGCGTAGAGGAATCGATCCACGGAAGGATCAGTCTTATTTCTTATTTAGTTTGCGCCAGGAACAACTCCAGCGGGCGCTGACGCCCCTTGGTTGGATGGCGAAATCTGAAATTCGTACCATCGCGCGGAAACTTGGCCTGAAGGTGGCAGACAAAGCCGATAGCCAGGAAATTTGTTTCGTGCCCGGACAGGATTACAAAGCGTTC
Organism: Verrucomicrobiota bacterium; assembly: GCA_003219175.1. GTDB lineage: Bacteria > Verrucomicrobiota > Verrucomicrobiia > Chthoniobacterales > UBA10450 > AV69. Next base: position 9,014 of record QHPU01000042.1, read on the forward strand.
CTGCGTTCGCATCTTGGCGAAAACCAATTTCATCGCGGCGGCATTTACGATCTGGAGGGCAACTTCATCGCCGGGCATGAAGGAATTGAGATGTTTACCATCGGGCAGCGAAAGGGCTTGCCTGGCGGCTCGGCGCAGCCGCGTTACGTCGTCGATCTCGATCCAGAAACGAACCGCGTAATTGTCGGGAGCGCAGAAGATTTGTTAGTCGAAGAATTCGAAGTCGAGCGCGTAAACTGGATTTCTAGAGCCGGGGTCAATGACCTCGGACCGCGCGATGCCACGGTGAAAATCCGCTATAACCATCCGGGGACGCGCGCGACGGTGACGCCGCTGGAACCGCAGCGTGCGCATGTGCGTCTATGGGAGCCGCAAAAGGCGGTTACGCCGGGGCAGGCTGCGGTTTTTTACGATGATGACGTTGTTCTTGGCGGCGGCTGGATTTGCCGGCAGGTCCGAGCCGGACCGGCGTTAGCAATGATCCCAGCGTGAAGGAGCAATTAGCCATTGCGCTCAGCACGTTTCCAGACGTGGAAACGGCCCGCAAGATCGCGCGCGAACTGGTGGACAGCGCACTGGTTGCCTGCGTCAACATCATACCAGAAGTGGAGTCGATCTATTATTGGAAAGAAAAAGTGGAAACGAGTGCTGAATCGCTTGCGATTTTCAAACTGACCGCGGCGTGTTATGCCGAATTCGAATCGCGCTTGCGCGCGCTGCACCCGTACGATGTCCCTGAAGTTGTCCGCCTGAACATCGCGGGAGGCTCGGCCGATTATCTTCGCTGGATTGGCGAAAGTTGTTCGCGTTCGTTAACCTGAGCGCTGACGTAGTTTTAGTGGCCCCCCGCGACTGGGCTGGATCTTGCGACGCGCGGTGACAAAAATTGCGACGCCGAGAGCATTGGCCAGCCCGCTGGCGGCAATAATCTTGCAGGCGAAGATTAATCGGCTGGGGACATCGATGATCGGATAAATGGTAAACCCAATTGCAAGGAGTGAAACGGCACACCCACAGAAGGCGGCGACGCGTAGCCACAGGGGTGCGCGCGCGCGAACAGCGGTCGCTCCAGCGAGAGGGATCGCAAATAGGACGACATAAACAATTCCGTAAAAAACGTTGGCGGCGTTGTCGACAAGTTGAAATGCCTCCTGAATTCCGGCGCCGATCTGGCTAGAAATCGCGATGACCAGTGTGACCGCGCCAACGAAGATGATGGAGTTAATCGGCGTCCTGTATCTTGGATGTAAACGCGAGAACCAAACTGGTAAGAGCCGGTCCCAACCGGCGACCATCGGCAAACGCGAACTTCCGGTGAGATGAACGCTGGTGGAGGAGATGGTGCGCACTGTCATCAACACAATGCCGGCGGATGCGATCGCGCCAGCAATCGGAAAGGCGTGTAACCCCAGCCGCAATGTTTGTGGCACTGGTCCGATTAGATCGATCGGATTATCGCCGACGAAAGCCAGGACGGAGCTGGTTCCGAGAATGAACATCAATGCAATTACCGGAGACGCGATGATGACGGAACGGCCTATGTCGCGGGCCGGGGCACGGGTTTCGCCGGCGAGGATGGCGACGTACTCAAAGCCGCTTAGGGCGCCGACCGCGAGTTTACTGAAGATGTTGAGACAATAAAAAATTGAGACCGCGGGGGCGGCGAATTGCAACGGATGAAACTGGTTTAATTCGCCGCGCGCGATGGCGAAGAACGGTAGGAAAATAAGCGCGCCATAAACCATGAGCATAGCGAAGGCGCCGATGTTGTGGACCCATTTGCCGAGGGAGAGACCGCGCACGCCACTCCAGGCTAGACCGAGCACGAGCGCACAACTTATGAGTGAAACGCACCATTTGCTGTTTGGCATCCAGCTTTGCCCGAGCGCGTAAGAAAGGTTCGTGGTGACGAACATTCCGCCGAGGGCGATGACGGTGATGGAAAGTAGCCACAGGTTCCAAGCGACGATGAAGCCGACGAACTCGTTGAAGCCGAGTTTGGCCCATTGATAAAGGCCTCCCTCCAGCGGCATCAGGCGATTCAAATAAATGACGACAGCGGCTTGCGGAATATAGAAGAACGCGATGGCGAGCAACCAAAATACAAGGTGAGCCTGGCCAAGTTTTGCCGCGGCTCCCACCCAGCTCGAGCCAACGACGAAGAGAATTTGGGTAAGGACGAGATCACCGAGGGCGAGCGGTTTCTTTAGCGACGCGCTGTGGGCTTCGACCGCTTGCTCTGCGTGTTCGAATTCGGTTGTCATCGTGAAGCGTTGAACCGTTGAATTGGCCCGGTTTAACGCTTTAACCCTGCACCGCTCTTTTCGGTGGCGGCTCGGTCCGAAATTCTTTGTGCCGAACCTTGCCGCCGGCGTAGGCGATGTAGCCGCTCATTCCAAGAACAATTACGCCGAGGAGAATAGTGCCGATTACCAGTGGTGCCGATGTCTTGGGCCATTTTATTGGCACGATGATGGCAATGACGCTAAGCGCAGCCAGAGCGTAGAAAAAATAAATGAGTTGTTCGCCGCGATGTTGATGCTCGTCCAGCCAGGCTTGCCCGTCGTCATCAGTCATCGAGAGGACTCGATCGTATCCCTGTTCGCCGAACTCGTACACCGGCCAAGCCGAGGCGGCGCTGATCAGCACAAGAACGAGCATGACGATTTGTGCCGGCCGACTACGCAGAACGGCCGCGATGATCAATCCGATCCAACCCATTGCCAACCCGTAAATGGGAAGGGGATTGAGGAGAACATGAACGTATTCCGGTTGCCGCTCGAGAGCCTGAAGAAGTGAGGTCATTCGTTAATGGGAAGGACGACGGCGGCGCTCAGCTTGGCAAATCTTTCCGGCACATAACGCTTCCAGTCGTTGGCGCTGAAATGCCACCATTCCCTTCGCTGGCCATCAAAGCCGGCATTCATCATCGCTCTCTGCAGAAGATAAAGATGAGAGCGGACCGAAGAATTGGCACCCGTGTAGTGAAACATTGATGCCGGTGTGAAGTCGTCGAAATCTGACGGCATCGCCAGCGGCTGTCCCCAATCATCGACAATAGTTGCATCCACCGCTACGCCCCAGGAGTGGAGCGAACCAGACCCATTCTCCGGATCGGCGAGGTAATCGTTGTTTGGGGCCACCTTCCACAGTCGTGCCTGCGTCCCACGCGGACGATACGCATCCCAGATCTTCAAGCGGCAATTGTAGCGTCGCAAGGTCGTCTCCGCTGCAATCAAACACCGGGCCACGCCCGCCCGGACCATTGGTTGCATGCTGGATGGGTAAAGCGGGCTATGAGCGATGTTCTTTGAAGTCGCGTACCGCAAATCGATCCGAATAGTCGGGGCGAGATCGCGCAGGTTCACCCACGTAAGGTCATTCGGCGGCGGCGCTGCAGTTCCGGCAAATGCCAGCGGCGCACCGAGTAGGAGAACTGCAAAAACAATGCGCACCATCACGGTGAATCAATTCGCAGCCGTCGCCGGAGGTGGCGCATCGGTCTTGGCAATGCGTTGCAGGAGAAGTCGCGCGGTATTTTCGGGAACGTTGAAGCGGATTTCGAGATCGGCATGCTGGCGAGTGATTTCAGGCGCGGCGGTGAAGAGGGGGAGATCAGATTGCTCGAGGCGCAGCCACTGTGTTGGATTGTCATGAATGCTTTTGGCCAGATCGCTGGCCGCACTTTCCGATGAGAGTCGTAGCAAAAGGCGCGCCTTGGCCGGTGTTTGAAGGGACACGCCTAGCCCAAGCAATTGCGCGCGATCCAACAGTTCACGCGGAAAAATTGGATGAAAGATACGAATCAATCCTGGCGGATCACGTGAGATCAAGCGCAATGTGGTTTCACGATCGAGTGCCTGAAACCGATCAAAAAATTCCCCGGTGATCTGGAGATCAGCGTCGAGCCCGAGACGAACCCGGACCAGCTCGTCGACGCCGTCAGGCAAACCCACGGCGAGCGTTTTCGGCCCAACCCGCGCGACGCTGAAGTCTGAACGCTGCCACACCGGGAGCCCGCTAATCGTTCGTTTTTCGAATTGCCTGTCTTCCGCAATCGTTCGCACCACGGAAGAAATATTGTCGCGCGCTTCCACCAAGAGAAATTCTCGCGGAGGCGAATTTTCCGCAGTGGTCAATGCCCGGGTGACGCGACTGGTATCGCCGGGAATTCGCAACCGTGGCGTCTGGGAGGCGGCGCCAATCAGTCCGGGCCAGGTCTGCAGCCAGAAATCTTCATTCCGCCATTTCTTGGGCAAATCATCGCGATCAAAACGCTCTGCGTTAAGGGAAAGGATTGCGTCGGTTTCGCGCGGCAGCCACTCGCGTTTGGGTGGGGATTGAAAAACGAGCAGCAGGACAATTCCCAAAAGGATCAGGATGGAAAAAATGACGAAATAAAATTTTCGCAGCTCTTGTTTGTCGATCTGCGCGGAAAGAACGTTGAGTTGTTCCCTATGTTCGTGGTGACGTTGGACCGACTGTCGGTGGCGGAGGACATCATGCAACAAGTGAGGGGCGTTCGGCGGCGCGATTCCGCGAGTCGCAAGATGACGACCGATGTTGAGGTAGGCGGGATCTTTTCGTTCTTCGACGGTTTGGTGCTGGGCTTTCGCCTGTCGCAATGCTTCCTGCTGCCCACCCGCCTTATCGTTCAACCCGCGGTCGGTCGCGTCGAATCCTTCGCGGACCCGGACAATATTTTGCTCCGCCGCCGAAAGTTCGTCTTCCGCCGCCGCGAGTCTTTGCGTGGCCTGGCGGCACGCTTCAGCGCTACCTTCGCGCGCACGGACAATTTCGGCGCGCTCGTTTGGCAATCGCGTTCGTTTGCTGGCAAGCTCCGCCGTGCGCGCATCCAAGTCCGGTGGTGGCGGCGCCTGTGCTTGCAGAGCAGAGAGTTGCCTTAGCAATTCACGGTCGGCCGAATCATTGGCCTGCAAGCGCGCTTCCACACCTGCAAGTTCGCGCTCGCAAACGGCAGCGGCATGTTTCGCTTCGTCTCGACGTTGCAGGATCGGCTTTTTTTCTTGTTCCAACTTGGCGATCGCGTCGCTTTGCGCCCGCGCATTCCCGGCCCGTTCGGATTCGATCGTTTTGAGTGCGTCTTCGATTTGTGCAATCCGCAGTGCTACTTCCTTTTGTTCCTGCTCGAGCTTCTTGAGGGCGACGATTTCGTTCCGGACTTCCGGAAAACTGGCGGCCTGGGCGGTGCCTTCCCGTCCCAGGTAAATCTCACTGCGCTGCAACTGTCGTCTAACGTGTCGCAAGGCCAGGCGCGTGCGTTGCCGGCGCACTTTCAAGCCAAGCTCGCGCAAACCGGTGCGGATAAAACTCACAGGGAAATGCTAACTAAACTACAATCCAGACAAAGAGATTTTCCGTTCTCTTGTCCCTGAACTCACCTCTTCTTCGCTCAGCTTCGCCAGCACGCTGAAATCTTCGAGCGTCGTGGTGTCCCCGGTTACGGTTTTGCCACTGGCAATTTCCTTGAGCAACCGACGCATGATTTTCCCGCTGCGAGTCTTGGGTAACGCTTCTGCAAAACGCACTTCGTCTGGCTTGGCAATCGCGCCGATGTGCTCGCTCACGTGATCAAGCAGCTCCGCCTTTAATCCAGTGGATGGAGCCACACTTCCCTTCAGGGTCACAAACGCGACCACGGCCTGTCCTTTCATTTCATCCGGCCGTCCTACCACTGCGGCTTCCGCCACGTGCGCGTGTGCTACCAGCGCGCTTTCGATTTCGGAGGTTCCGAGCCGATGTCCGGCGACATTAAGCACATCGTCAATCCGGCCGACAATCCAAAAATAACCGTCCGCATCACGCCGCGCACCATCGCCGGTCAAATAACGGCCTTTGAATTCACTCCAGTACTGTTTTCGATATCGCTCTCTGTCGCCGTAAATCGTCCGCAACATCGACGGCCACGGTTTCCGTATGATCAATTTCCCTCCGACATTGGCGCCAACCTCTTCGCCGCTCTCGTCTACCACCGCGGCATCAACGCCAAAGAAAGGCAGCGTTGCGCTCCCCGGCTTGGTCGGGATCGCGCCGGGCAATGGAGTGATCAGGATCGAGCCGGTCTCAGTCTGCCACCATGTGTCGACGACAGGACAACGTCCGCCGCCAATGGTTTTGTGATACCACATCCACGCTTCCGGGTTGATCGGTTCACCCACAGATCCAAGAAGTCGCAGGGAAGAGAGATCATGTTTTTTCACCCAATTGTCGCCCCAGCGAACGAACGCCCGAATCGCGGTGGGCGCGGTATAAAGAATGGTGACGCGATAATCTTCAATGATTCTCCAAAATCGATCGGGCTCGGGCCAGTTCGGTGCGCCCTCATACATTAAGGTGGTAGCGCCCAGGCTGAGTGGCCCATAAACAACGTAACTGTGGCCAGTGACCCACCCGACATCCGCTGTGCACCAGAAAAGATCCTCGTCGCGAATATCGAAGACATATTTCGTCGTCGCATAAATCCCGAGCAAGTAGCCGGCGGTGGTGTGAAGAATTCCTTTCGGCTTTCCCGTCGAACCGCTGGTGTAAAGAATGAAAAGAGGATGCTCGGAGTCGACTGGCACCGGTTCGCAATTGGCGTCGACGTATTGCAACTCCCGGTGCCACCAAAGGTCCCGGCCTTCTTCCATGTGGATTTCATTACCTGCTCGCCGGAAAACGATAACGCGTTCGACCGAGGTGCCTCCGCTGAGAGCATGATCAACATTGTTTTTTAGCGGGACAATCGTGCCGCGACGATAGCTGCCGTCGGCTGTAATCAGTGCAGTCGCTCCACTATCGGCGATGCGATCGCGAATGCTATCAGCGCTAAAACCCCCGAAAACAACTGAATGCACTGCGCCGATGCGCGCGCACGCCAGCATCGCAATCGCCGCTTCGGGAGTTGTCGGCAGATAAATGATGACGCGATCGCCTTTTCGAATTTTGTTTCGCTTAAGGACATTGGCGAAGCGGCAAACTTCGCGATGTAATTGCTGGTAAGTGAGAGTGCGTTTCTCACCGGGCTCACCCTCCCAAATAATAGCCGCTTTATTTCGTCGTGGACCGGCAAGATGACGATCCAGGCAGTTCTCCGAGAGATTCAGTTGACCGCCGACAAACCATTTCGCAAAGGGTGCTTTCCAATCGAGGACCTTCTTCCATGACCTGTGCCAAATGAGTTCCTTGGCTTCGCGTGCCCAAAATCTGTCGGGGCTGCGAATGGATTCGCGATACATTTTTCGATATTGCGCGAGGGATTTGATCCGCGCGTTTTTGCCGAACTCCCTGGAAGGCCTGAAGACGCGCTTCTCGATCAAGTGCGATTCGATGTTTTTTTCCATTCGAACTTCCTAATATCGCCGGCATACGCGCGGGGCAAGCGTCAGAAAAACGCGTTGAAGCGTTAAGCGTTGAAACGAGGAGCGGAACTTGTAACCGCTCTAACCCTTCAAGCTTTTAACCCTTCAACGTCCTTTTCTCATTGTCCTATCTATGCCCCGTGGAAAGATTCAGGCATGAGCGATCACGTTTACAAAAAAATCGAGCTGGTTGGTTCGTCGCCGAAATCGATTGAGGCCGCGGTGGAAAATGCTTTGGCGCGTGCAAAGAAGACTATCCGTAACATGCGCTGGTTAGAGATTACGGAAACGCGCGGCCACATCGAAAACGGAAAGATCGACCACTGGCAGGTCGCGGTAAAGGTTGGCTTTACCCTGGAGGCTTAGATGCGTCGGCCCGGTCACCCTGAGCGAGGGTAGGGGCGATTAACCCGAATCGCCCGGGGCGGTTCCGTGAACCGCCCTACCTTTCTTCTTCCTGCACGACCTCGTAAACTTTGGTCGCACCGTATAAGAGCAGCGCGGGCTTGAGCGCAAACATCAGTAAGCGGATTATGCCGCCCAACAATCGCCCGATTGGCAGCCGGTTTAGGATCATACCGGCAACGAGCGCGATGAGAAGCGACTGTCCCGGCTTTTCGCGCACAAATTCCTCCGCCTGGCTCACTACCTCGGAAAATTGGTCCTGGGCGTAACGTACGCCGCGCAATGCGATATCAGTATTTTCGTCCATAACTTTGTTTCGGTTGTCAGAGGCGCTTTGCGTGTTCTTATCCCGCTAGCGCAACGTCAGCCAGATACTGCTGGCTCCGCTGCCCCGCGGAAAATCACGCGGCCTAGGTTCGCTATGAAACGTGCCGGCTCGCCGCGATGCTTTCAAGCAAAACCGTGCTATTGCTTCCAGGGCTCGCTCGTTCAGCGCCGCGCAGTTCGTCGAAAGTAGGATGCGCGCGTCATCATCGGCCACTTCCAGCGCCTCTCCCAGAAGGGATTCGAAATTCGACTGGACCTTGAACGTTTTTCCGCGATGTGATCGCGAGAATGTTGGTGGGTCCAGCACGATCAAATCGAACTTCTCGCCTTTTCGCGCTAGCCTCGGAAGAATCTCAAAAATATCCTCGGCGATGAACTGGTGCCCAGTCGCAGGCAAATTGTTGAGCGCGAAGTTTTGGCGTCCGCGTTCGAGCGATTTCTGTGAGAGGTCCACGCTCACCGTCTTTGCACCCGCAATTGCCGCAGCAAGGGAAAATGAACAGGTGTAGGCGAAACAATTTAGCGCCCGTTCGGCTGCCGCTTTCCGAACAAAGCTTCGATTTTCGCGCTGGTCGACGAATAATCCCACGGAATAGCCGCCACTGAAATCGATCTCGTAGCGAAGGTCACGTTCCGTTACGATTATGCGCGAGCTGCTATGGGAGTCGCCCAGAATGAGTTTTGGCGCTTCCCGCTCTTCATTCCGCCTCGGCAGAAAACGCTCGAAAATTCGTTGAGTATTGAAGTTCATCGCTTCCGCCCACAAAAAAAACTCGGTCGTCAATTGTTTGCGTCCCGCCTGATCCTTGAAGGAAACCAGAATATCCCGGCCGAAGCGTTCCACCGAGCCGTCGGCGATTGTGCAAAGACGGTAGGCGTCAGTCCCTTCCGCTTCGAAGTCACGCATCAATTCTTTGTCGATCCAGGCGTTTTGCACTTTGGAAATTGTAGTTTAATCGCATCTCGCAGCCTGTCTTGCCGCGCTCGATGTCTGCGATAAGCTCGGCGGATGCAGCAAGTCACGGTGCGCGCTCCTGCCAGCACCTCTAATCTCGGGCCCGGTTTCGATTGCCTTGGCGTCGCGCTCTCACTTTACAATAAGGTCACCCTCAAGTCAGGCACTGCTGGCGGCGGCAATCGAATGGTTCGGGACGCAGCGAGAAAGTTTTTTGGCCTTGCTAATTGCACGCCGTTCGACTTTTCCTGCGACATTCGTGGCAACGTTCCAATCGGTCGTGGACTTGGGAGCAGTGTCACCGTGCGGCTCGGCGTACTTCATGCCTTGAATGAAATCGCGCGGACAAATCTCAGCCGTGACGAATTGTTTACGCTTTGTGCAGAGCTCGAAGGTCACCCCGACAACGCTGCGCCTGCGAGCTTTGGCGGATTTACCATCGCGCGCGGCACCGATGTGCAGCACTTCAACGTTTCCCCCCGACTTCGTTTCATTTTGCTCATTCCATCATTTGAGATTGCAACGGTCGAGGCACGGCGATTATTGCCGGCGGATATTTTGCGCACCAACGCGGCGCGAAATGCGGCAAATGTCGCGGCCATTGCCGCCGCTTTCGCCACGCGTGACTACAAAGAGCTGCGGGGCTGTTTTGTCGACTACTTGCATCAACCGTTTCGGAAAAAACTAGTCCCGTTTTTGGATCGGGTGATTACGGCGGCAGAACGCGCCGGCGCCCTGGGAGCTTTTCTTAGTGGTTCGGGATCCGCGATCTGCGCGCTGGCTTTGGATGATTCGAAGAAGATAGCAGCCGCGATGCTGAAAGCCTCGCGGCTGTTTCATACCCAGACAGTCATTACCCGCGCTGATAATCGCGGCGTCTGCATCTTTAAATCTGCCATCGAATGAGCCGCTCCCTGGAAAATCTCGAGCAGTTTGCGATTGATGTCATTCTCGAGCGTCGGGGTGGAGTTCGGGCGGCTCTGTTGCGCTCTTTTCTTTATTTTCTCTCGCTCATTTACGAACGCCTCGTGCAGTTCCGTTTGTTCCTTTATCGCAAACGCATTTTTCGTGAGCGCGCTCTCGGCTGCCTCGTTATCAGCATCGGAAATCTCACTGTCGGTGGAACAGGCAAGACTCCGATTGTGGAAAAAATTGCGCGTGCTTTGCAAAAGGGCGGACGTCACGTTGCCATCCTCAGTCGTGGTTATAAAAGTGTTCCGCGGCCGAGCAAACGCGGTTTGCTAGCAAAATTACGCGGCGACAATCCCGATCCACCACGGGTCGTCTCCGATGGAAAAGCACTGCTGCTCGATTCGCTGACCGCGGGAGACGAACCCTACATGCTGGCGCATAACTTGAAAAATGTCGCCGTGCTGGTCGATAAGGATCGGGTTAAGAGCGGGCTCTTCGCGATTGAAAGAATGAATGCCGATACCTTGCTGCTCGACGACGGTCTACAATATCTCCACCTCAAGCATCGGCTCGATATCGTGCTGGTTGATCGGCAGGCGCCGTTCGGAAATGAATTTCTTTTGCCGCGTGGAACACTGCGCGAACCGCCGCGGAATTTGCGCCGTGCCAGTTACATTTTCATCACCAAAAGTACCGGCGAATCTAATGAAAAGCTGATCAAACGAATCCGTCGTTACAATCGCACCGCGGAAATAATCGAGTGCGCGCACAAGCCGTTACATCTCAAAAATGTCGTGACCGGCGAGATTGCACCGCTGGAAAAATTACGTAGCACTTACATCGGTTCCCTTTGCGCAATTGCCGCCCCGGACAGCTTCGAAGACGGATTACGTAAGCTCGGCGCCAAGATCGAAATCGCCAAACGCTACATCGATCATCACCGTTACACCGATGCGGAACTGCAGAATTTCATCAATCGTTGTATCCGCCGCGATTTGGAAATGGTGGTCACAACCGAGAAAGACGCCGTGCGGTTCCCCTTACTAGTAAAAACCGAAGTCCCGATTTTTTTCCTGCGGGTGGAAATCGAAATTTTAAGCGGCCACGAGACCTGGGAACATTGCGTGGCGCGCATCTGTAAACCGCAACCAATGCTGACGCCGGAACGATTCTTTGCGTGATTAAGCCGGTCATTCCCGAGCGGAAACGTCATTCCCGTCGGATCGAAGGATCCCGCGGCGATAGCTTCAACGGCAACTTCCTCGGGGCCGCTCGACTTTCGCTCGGGATGACGGCAATTTAAACGCAATGCCGGGAAAAGCGGAGTTAGTCGTCGAAGGAAGAAAGCTTTCGGTCTCGAACCTGAATAAGGTTCTCTATCCCAAGGTCGGCTTCACCAAGGGACAGGTTGTCGATTATTATATCCGGATCGCGCCAGTGCTTATGCCGCATCTGCGCGACCGGCCGCTAACGATGAAGCGTTACCCAAACGGGGTAGATGCAGAATTCTTTTACGAAAAGAATTGTCCATCCCATCGACCGAAGTGGGTGAAGACGGCGAAAGTTTGGAGTGAAGGCAATAACCGGATGATGCATTACTGTCTGGCACAGGATTTACCAACCCTGGTTTGGGCCGCAAATCTCGCTGATCTGGAGTTACACACCTCGTTAGCGAAAAAGAAGGACGTGGCACAACCGACGATGATGGTGTTCGACCTCGATCCCGGAGCGCCGGCTGACATTGTGCAGTGCTGCCAGGTCGGACTTTGGCTGCACGATTTGTTGGCGAGGATGAAATTAAAATCGTTTGCGAAAACGAGCGGGTCGAAAGGCCTGCAAGTTTACGCGCCGCTGAACACGCCGGTCAGTTTCGATCAGACGAAAGAATTATCGCGTGCCTTTGCCCAGCACCTGGAGGGCGAACATCCAAATCTCGTTACTTCTAACATGTCCAAAGCGGTGCGGAAGGGAAAGATATTTGTTGACTGGAGTCAGAATGACGAACACAAGACCACCATTTGCGTTTATTCGCTGCGCGCCAAAGAAGAACCCACCGTCTCGACACCGGTGACGTGGGAGGAGATCGCGAATTGCTTGAAAAAGAAGAAGGCCGATTTGTTGAAATTTCTTTCGGACAAAACATTGTCACGTGTTGAAAAAATGGGCGACTTGTTTGAGCCGGTTGAGAAATTAAAACAGAAGCTGCCAAAAAAATGATCCCTTAAATCAAGGCCTGGTTGGTCTCTGGAGATATGCAAAAAGTAAACGTTAACGAAATTCAGGAACGCGAGCGGCAATCCCCAAATGGCAAATTTGCTCGGGCGTCAAAAGATATTTCAATTGCTCTCGGCCGGGACCCGGAATCCTTTGACTTAAGAAAGCGGCATCCGTTTGATCTGGCATTGATACGGATTCCAAAAGGGAAGGCGCTTTGTCCATACCATTCTCATTCGGCTGAATCAGAACTTTACCTGGTGGTGTCAGGAAAGGGGAGTATTCGCGACAAAAAAGGAACGACAACGGTGACCGCGGGGGACGCCTTCTTTTTTGGCCCGGGTGAAGCACATCAACTCAGCAACGCGGGCGAGGAAGATTTTGTTTACTACGTCATTGCAGACAATCCGCGTGGCGATTCCTGTTATTATCCGGACAGTGGAAAATTCGCCGTCATGAAAGAAGGAGCTAACGAGGTAATCGTAAAAGGGACGGAAACTGATTACTTCGACGGCGAAGAATAAGCTTATCCGCCACAGACAGCCAGACCTAGAGCTTTATTTTTTGGCGTCATTTCGCGAGACGTATGGGTAACTCTTTCGTGCAATAACAATCAATCGCCCGGCGGTGGCGGTGGCGGCGGCGGCGGGCCGGGCGGCATGAACCCATGCCTGTGCAGTAGCCGACTATGGCGTTTTTCCATTTCTTCCAATTTGACGCGCTGTTCCGGGGTGAGGAGCGGCTGCATCTCGCGATGCGTTTGATTAAAGATCTCGTGGACGCTTCGCATCGTTTGTTCGCGTGCCATCGTCAGTTGAGAAGCGGCGCGATCGATTATGGGTGAGATTTTCAGCATTTGGTCGGGCGTGAGTTTCAGTTCCGCTCGCATCCGTTCTTTCATATGTTGCGCCATGGAACCTGGAGCCATGCGCGCGAAAAAGGCCTGGTGCATGTGAATGGCGCCGAAAAACCCGCAGGCAGCACCGGCGAGAAAGATCAGCACAAAGGCGACAATCAGTTTCCAGCGCAAAGATTTGTTCATTCGCCGAGGTCGTTTTGGATAGCCGTGTCCGCCATTGCGTACTCTGTTGGAAGGTCGTTGTTGGAAATCGACGTGCGGTAAAGGCCCGCTGTCGCCAGCGCTATAATTGCCAGCGCGATCATGGCAGCACGTTGCGCGAACCGCGCAATGATTGCCGATCCGTTCGGAGACGATTCACGGGCCAATGCGAGAACCCGGGTGTCGAAACCAAACGGCATTTCGGAGGTTGGAGTCGGACCGGCAGCGGCACGAAACAAGCGATCCAGGATACGGTCGGATCTTTTCACAACAATCCTCCGATCTGTTTGCGCAGTTTTTGGCGCGCGCGAAAAGCTCGTATTTTAACGGTGGCCGCGCTCCAGCCGGTTAGCTTTTGCACTTCCGCGACACTGCGTGCTTGCAGATAGAGCATATCGATCACGAGCCGTTCCACTGGTTTCAACATCCCGAGTAATTTGTCCACCAAATCCCGTGCGGCCAGTGAGCGATCCGGCGCCAGCGTTTCGTCCGACGCAGCCAGATTTTCCAGCATGGCAGTTTGTTCTTCGCTCAGATCGGCATGGCGTAATTCCGGACGTGCTTTTTCTGATGCCAGCTGATTGCGGCAGGTGTTTACCGCGATGCGCGAAACCCAATGCGAGATCGGCGCCTTGCCTGAGTATTGGCCAAGATTTTGAAAAACCTTTACGAAAATCATTTGTGATAAGTCCTCTTCGGCAACGCGGCGCGCTCTATAGCCACGCACAATTTTCGCCACCACCGGATATAACTGGCGGATGAGCTCGCGGGCAGCGTCGTCGTCACCTTGGCGTGCGCGATCGACCAGTGTGCGAACGTGCTCATCGTCGTCCATGCGTAGAGAAAGGTATCCACACCAGAGGAAAAGACCGGATGCAAGCCCTTCCGGTTACAATTTTTCCTGAGGATAACGAGTTTTTTGTACCCAAAGCAGGAACCTGCCGGTCATCCATTAGCGAAGGCGGAATCACACGCCGCAAATACAAAATATGAAACAAACATTGACAATAATTGCAGCAATCGCGCTGGGAGCATTTAGCTTCCTGCAGGCGCAACCTCCGGGCGGGCCGCACGGCGGCTGGCATTCGAATCCTCTGGAGGAGATGACCTCGACGCTCAACCTGACAGACGCGCAAAAGGCAAAAGTACAGCCAATCTTGGATCAGGCGAAACCACAGCTTAAGGCGATCCATGAAGAGGCAATGACTAAGGCCAAGGCGGTAATGGACGCATCGCTGACGCAAATCCGGCCACTGCTGACGCAGGAACAGCAGACCAAACTGGATGGCATCGTAAAGGCGCATGAAGACATGCACAATGCGATGAAAGAGTTGCACGACGCCAAGGCAAAATAACGGCCTTCGTCGCAGCGGGGAGAAGGGCGGCGTTCGGAGAGGGGCGCCGTCCTTTTTTTTTATGGCCGCTGTCCCAGTGACAGATCTTTCGCATTTGGCGGCGAAGACAACGGCCGCTACCGGAAGACACAATCACTCGAAACGCAAGGCCTTCACCGGGTCCAAACGCGCGGCGAAATAGGCCGGGATGAGAGCGGCGATGGAACAGATCAAAAATGCGCTCACACAAATGAGTGTAACGTCACGCGGGATTACTTCCGCCGGAATTGACGAGAATTGGTAGACTTCGCGCGGGAAGATTTCGATGTGCAAGGTGTTGGCGAGCCATTGACTAAACTCGTTGCGATAACGAATCAGTGTCATTCCGAGTCCAAGTCCCGTTAAAGTTCCAAAAAATCCAACCACCATTCCCTGTCCCAAGAAAACCCAGACAATTTGTCCGATATTTGCACCGAGAGCTTTCATGATCCCGATTTCGCGACGTTTCTGCACGGTGACAGTGATGAGAGTGCTCATGATTCCGAAGGCGGCGACGACAACGATGAAGAAGAGCAGAAAGAACATTACGTTTCGCTCCAGGCGGATTGCCTCGAAGATCTGACGATTCATATCGATCCAGGTCCGCGCGACTTGCGACACATCGAGGAATTTTTCAATTTCCGCTTTGACCTGGTCGACATCGTACGGATCCTGCGTTTTCACCGTGATCCCGTGAAGCGCATCGCCCAATCCGTAAAGCTCCTGCCCGATGAAAAGGGGAACTAAAAGGTACTGGGAGTCGTGTACGTAATGTCCAGTCTCGAAAATTCCGGTTACTGTCAGATCTTTGGGTAAAACGACTTCACGCAATTCTGCGATCGCCTTCTTTTCTTCCTCGGCCGTTGCGTGCTCGAGTTTTTTGATCCGATCAAGAACGATTGAGAGATTGCCCGGCGAGTAGACGGTTACCGTGTCTCCAACATTCACGTTCAACTGCCGCGCCAATTCGATCCCGAGCACGGTGGTATCGCCGCTGAGATCGAGTTTTCCCGCTTTCACAAATTTTTGCAGCGTGACGACCTTCTCTTCCTGTTCTGGATCAATGCCGCGAATAAGCGGGGCCAGGCGTTGCTCGTTGTGCTCGACAATGACCGGCCCCTGGACGTAAGGCGCGGTTGCGACAACGTGAGGCGTCGCGCGGAGTTTTTCTGTCAAATCACGCCAATTCGTCAGTACCTCTTCGCCCGTAACCAAAATGTGAGCGTCAAAATCGATCACCTTTTGTCGCAATTCGCGGTCGAATCCCGTCATTACCGAAATCACGAGAATCAGGACAGTGACACCGAGCATGACGCCCAGCACGGAAATCAGGGTGATAATGGAAAGAAACGTGCGCTTCGGCTTCAGGTAACGAAGCGCGAGAAAAAGGCTGAACGGTAGTTTCAAATCGCGCTAACGGTGGCGATGAACGGGATTATTTCAATGCGTGTGCCTGCAATTCTTCCAGGGTAACGAATTCGATGGCGGAGCTGTGGGTTGCCTCGAGATCAACGGGCGCGGCACGTGCGTGGTCGAGCGCGGCTTTCCAGCGCGTGACGCACACGCACCACTTGTCACCCGGTTTCAAACCGGGAAATCCCCATTCCGGGCGTGGCGTGACCAAGTCATTTCCATCCAGGATAGAGAAGTCGAGAAATTCCTCCGTCACCTGCACGCAGACGGTGTGTTGCCCAACGTCCTCCGGGCCGGTACGACAATAGCCGTCGCGATAAAACCCGGTCACCGGGTTGCGACAACAACATTGCAGTTCTGTGCCGAGGACGTTTGTGGGCATGGCGAAAGAAAATAATAGAACGGTGATGATTTGTCATTTCGATCGAAATCGAGGAATTTCTAGTTATTCCGACGATCAGAATTGCGTCGACTTTCGCGCGACATGACGACAAAGCCCCAGGCGATTGCTTATTGGTTGCTGCCGGAAACGGCTGCGCGCGAAGTGTTCGCGGAAAAAATCAGTGAGCTGGCCAGGCGGTTCGAGACGCCGGTGTTTGCACCGCACGTCAGCGTTTTTATCGCGCCGGCAAATTCGCGCCCTCCAGCCGAAATTTTGCGTGAGCTTGGGGCGGTCACGATCGAGCTAACGATTCATAGTATTCGATTCAGCGCACAATTTACGAAAACGCTATTTGTGCAATTTGAACGAAGCGTTTCGCTACAGGAGTTGGGAGACAGAATTTGGAAAGCAAGCCTGGCGCCGGAACGAGATGTCATCGATCCGCATATGAGTTTGCTCTATGCCAGCCTGGCTGCGGAGAAGAAGAAAGCCTTAGTCGATCAAATAACATTTCCATTTCGGGAAGTTAGTTTTAGCTCAATTTGTGCGATGCGCTGCGCGCGGCCGACGGCGACCATAGCTGAAGTCGAGCAATGGCGATTACTTGCACCATAGGCGGCAGCCCCTGGCTCAGGCATCGGGCGCGGCGAAGATAGATCGCACTCAGGATTCTGTCGCGTCCTTCAAGCTATCGTAACGGGACCGGTACTTTCGGCCCGGACGACGCGCTTCTTACGCGCGCGGATGTACTTCTGCAGAAAAGCTAAGACAGCAACGGCCTGGACAGCGACGCGTTGGGTGACGGCTGCGGCGTCGTAGAAGGCGAGGGAACCGGCGGATGTTTCTGTACCGCTTCTTCCAAAAGTTTTTTCTCTTCCGGGAAGACAAAACCGGAGTTCGCCTCATCAATGAATTCCCGAGCTGCCTCGGGTTTTCCATCGTTGAGAAGAAGCACGGAGAGATAAAGCGCGACGCGAGGATCGTGCAATTTTTCGGGTGGGAGTTTTTGCAGAATGGCTATTCCTTCGGCGACGCGGCCTTCTAAATTTAGGAACAGTGCCTGAGCGACGGCGCAAGGCGGTTCGGTTGGCGCTTGATCAAAAGCTTCTTTTGCGACGCGACGGCCCTCATCCCGGTTTCGATCCAGCAAAAGGGAAAGCCGCGCGTATTCCGCGGCGATCAATGGTTCATCGGGCGACGTCTCATGCAGACGCATGGCCGTGAGATAGAGATTGGGGAGATCGTTGTTAGCGCGATAAATCGCAAACAAGCTATCCAGCGCCTCGCGGCGGCTGAGCGGATCATGTGCGACTCGCAACCAAAGCTGTTCAGCTTGAGCTGGCAGTTTCCATTTCGAGGCGAGACGTGCCAAGCGGATCTCGCGCTCCGAATTCTCCTCGCAGGCGCGCTCGGCATCGTGCCAGAGAGATTCAGCCTCAGTCCACTCCTGTCGAGATTGTTGTCTGGCATAAGCCTGGTAGGCGAGGCGTAAATATTCAGACTCGCCCCAATCGCCGCCTTTTGTCCAGCGGCGCAGGCGCGCCCAATTTTTTTGCGCACTGAAAGCATCTGCCACTTCAATCGCCGCTGGAGGACTAGAGGTTTTTTCCGGCGGCAATTTCTCCATCCACCGCAATACGTCGGCGCTCATTCCATTGGCATTCATCCATCCCATAAGAGCAGCAAGATCATCGGGTTCGCGTGCCGCCAGCGGCTTCACTTTTTCGAGTAATGTCGCCAGCTTTTTTTGATCGAGTTTTTTGTAGAAATCCAAACAAAGCAGGTCGTCGGAAAACGTGACCTGCGGGCTCAGTTGCAATTCTTGGGCAAAACGATCAGCGGCCTCGAGGTTGCTCCGCTGGATCGCATCATTCAAAAGCGCGCGAAGGGAACCCGCGCGGAAGGGTGCGCTTTTGGCGAGACGTTCAAGGGTTGACCGAGCCTGGGCTTGCTTTTGAGGATCGGGCAATTTGATCCGAACGGCGGCAAGGTTGTACTGACAGGTTTCGTTGTTCGGTTCCTTTTCCAGGGCAGCGGCGAAATGGCGTTCCTGGCTGGCTTCATCGCCCTGCGCGCGGGCCAACCATCCCGCAACTACATGATAGGAAGCGCCTTCGCGATTTTCCTTTGGCACGCTCTCGAGCGCTTTGCGAGCAGCGTCGAGCTGACCAAAACGCAGCGCAGCCGAGGCGAGATTCAGCTGGCTCGCGGTATCGCGGGGACGCAAGCGCGCAATCTGCGCGCGCCAGACTACGGTTTCGGCGCGGTTTTGCTTTTCGGTAGCTTCCGCCAGAATTTCGCAGGCGGATAAAGAATCATGATTAATCTGGAGGGCCTGTTTTGCAGCGTCGTCTGCGGCATTAAAATTGCCCTGCTTCAGGGCCGTCTCGGCCTGCCTCAGCCAGCGTGACTCCTTCCATTTGCTAACGAGTTTTGGACCAATGGTCAGGACGAGCAACCCGAGAGCGAATCCTGCGATCACCGCCAAAAGAATCAGGCTGAGCCGAAAAGAGGGAGATCGGGTGTGACCGCCCCAAGCGACCCTGTTTTGCTGTCGTCGTCGGCGGGGCTGATGTGTTACTGGATACGTCATCGCGCTTTATCGATGGGCACGCCACCCACGTAAGCGAAAAGAGCAGAATCAGGCGCTAACGCCTTCAGCCTCGGCCTCTTCCACGACCGGAACCTCCTCGATTGCCTCTTTCGTTTCTTTGCGCAGACGCTCGCCCCAAACATATCTTGCCAATAACACTTTGATCGTGGCTGTCAGTGGCACTGCTAAAATGGGACCGAGCAACCCACCGATGAGTAGCCCCCAGACAAAAATCGAAACAATCACCGTCATCGGATGTAGTCCTACCGAATTACCGACGATACGCGGCGCGTAAAACAAGCCTTCGAGATTTTGGATAATGATGAAAATAAGTGTCACAAGAAGTGGGTGCGTCCAGTCACCCCATTGGAACGCCGCGATCAGCACGGCCGGAATCCAGCAGATGATGATTCCGATGTAAGGGATCATCGTCAGCACTACAACCATGCAACCGATAAGCGCGGCGAAATTTAGCCCGATCAGCGTCAGAGCGGTCCCGATCAGAATGCCATCGACGAGGCAGACGAGTAGTTGTCCGCGAAAATATGCGATGATGTAGCTGTTAATTTGCAGAAGAACCTCGGCTACTTCGTCTTTGAGGCGCGATTGACGTAGCGGCAAGTAATCCTTCCAACGACGCTGAATGGCCGGTCGCTGTTTGAGAAGAAAGAACAAATAGATCGGGACCATGATCAAACTCAGTAGAAAACCCGTGACGCCAAGAAATCCGCCGATGCTCTTTTTAGTGATGCCCCACACTTTTTCGGTGAGGCTGGGTAGCTGTCGCTCGAGGTTGGGCAATTGTTTTTCCACCACATCCTGAAGCCGATAACGCTCAGGTTCGCCTAATTTGGAAGGAGCAGGTGCAATTTCTTCCAAAGGCGGCGTGGCAGATGGGGAAGGAACGGGAGCGCCTCCTCCCGGTGCCGTGGTCTGTTTCGGGCTAGATTTTGGTGTCGGCGCGGGGGACGACCCGAGCAACCAATTGACGATTCCGCTGGTGGCCTTCGCCCGCTCCTTACTGCTGGTGCCGAAAGTTTGTTCGTAACGATACATCCACTCGACAATCTGGTCGCGCGCTTTGACGGTGTATTGCGGCAACTCTTTAACGAGACTATTGCTCTGCATCCCAATCGCCGGCACCAGCCAGGTGCCGATGGCCGCCAGTGCCAGCCCGGCAATGGCAAAAAGCAGAATGATGGATTTGGTGCGACCGAGACCACCGGCAGCCATTCGGGTGACGACGGGGTCGAGCAGGTAGGCGAGGATGGCCGCGATCGCAACCGGGATCAGGATTGGTTGCAGAAAACTGATGACATTCGCCATGATCCAAACGACGGCGATGAACACGAAAATAAGGAAGCTGACGGCCAGCGCGCTAATCGCGGCCCAGATCGCTTTCTGCTGCCATTCTGCCGGATAACGCGTGCCACCCGACTCACTCATGGTTTTGGCGTGTTGGTTTTGCTGATACGCGTTTTCTGAGCGTCGATTTTGGCAGCCAAATCCTTGTTTGAAGGATCAAGCGTTTTCGCCTTCTGCCAGGCTTCGAGTGCCTGCGGCAGGCGGTTCAATTTCAAGTACACGTCGCCGAGGTGCTCGAAAAGGACAGGATCTTCACGCGGTAAATTCTCAAGTGCGCGCTTTAAATGTCCCAGCGCCTGATCGTATTTTCCCTGACGATACTCAACCCAGGCCATGCTATCGAGATAGGCACCGTTATCGGGGTCGAGCTGAAGCGCCCGTTTGACTGCGTCCTCCGCTTCGTCCAGGTGAATATTTTGTTCGGCCCACATGTAGCCGAGATAGTTGTAGGGCTCGGCGGCGTTGGCCGGGTCCATCGCAATGGCCTTGCGAAAAAGATCGGCAGCTTTGTCATATAGACCTGCTTCCTGGGCCGCTGCGCCGTATTCCAGATAAAAACGAGCCTTCAAGAATTCAGCCTGCGCGTTCTGCGCTTCGTTGAGTGCCTCCTCGAACATCACCACCGCGTCCTTCGCCTGCTTCGATTCCCGCAATGCGATCGCGAGATAGTAAGCAAATTCCGGAGCATCCGGGTAGCGCCGGCGTGCTTCCGTCAAAACGGATACGGCGCGCTCGCCTTCTTTCAGCGGGACAAGCAGCAACTCCGCCAAGCGCAGATAGGTCGTGGCATGATTCGGATTAATTAGAAGGCTTTGTTCGTAGTTTTGCGCTGCCCTCTTGAATTCAGCAGTTGCTTGCTCAGTCTGATTAGCGCGAACGAGGTCCCGCGCCTCGTCATCGTGCAATTGGCCTAACAATTCGTAGGGTTGGTATTTTTCGGGATGCTCTTTGATAATTTCCTTAAGCGTTTCCATCGCACGCGCCCGTTGATTGGTTAATACAAATCCGGTGGCTAACTTTTCGCGGATATTGGCGTCGTCCGGCTGCAGCTCGAGGACCCGCAGATAAAACGGAAGCGCCTCCTTAATTTGTTGAGTGGAAGCAAAGTAATCTCCCACTTCCTTCAAAACAGCTGCGTTATTTGGACCATTTGCTGCTGCCTTCTGAAATACATCGTTCAGTCGGGCAGTTTCCTCGGGAGTTGGTTTGGCATCCGGTTTCAAAATGAGCGAGCCGTAAAGCCGCCCGAGTCTCGCCCAATACAGAGGATCGTCGCTGCGGACTTTGGCCGCGCGCTCGAGCGTTTCTGTTGCCTTCTTTTCGTCACCAGCGTTCAAAAAGATCTCAAATAATCGTTGGTACCCATCAATCCCTTGCGGATCAAGAGCGATGGCCTTGTTGGCGCACTCGATCGCCTGTTCAAGCTTCTCAACATACTTGGCATAGATGAATGCAAGTTCCAGGTAAGGCTCCGGCGCCTTGGGATGGACCTTGACCGCATCTTTCAAGACATCGATTGCACCCGGATAATCATCATCGCGGGTCAGCAATGCCGCGACGCGAACGGCCAATTCAATTTGACCAGGATCGACATTCAAAACCTGACGGTAAGCTTCGAGGGCTTTTTCCATTTCGCCGTTTTCCTCCAACTCAATTCCCTCGGCGAAACGGGCAAGAGCTTCGGCCTTGTGCGCGCCTTCCAGGGTGAGATTCAAATCGCGCGCGGGCGGTAACGCTAACGAGTCATCGATTGCGTTGCGCTTCGGCGCCGAATGCGCGGCGGTTGCTTTCTGCGGTCGACTAGCGGACGCCGGCGCAGCCCGGGCATAGTTGAAAAGACAAATAAGCAGAAAGAGCGCAAGGTAAGCTGTCGGCTTGCGCGCGATCGTCATGCTTCTGAAATGTATCGTGCGAGCGATTCCAGGCAACCCGCCCGACGGTGCCGCCCTACGACTTGTAACGTAAACGTTTCTTGTGGCGGTTCTCTTTCATTCGCTTGCGGCGTTTGTGTTTGGAGATTTTCGCTTTGCGTCTTTTTTTTAGAGAACCCATATCGGGGAAAATTATCTTGCCGTAGGAGTGAGCCGGAACGCAAGCATTGCTTCAGTAGAATGGCAAATGGTTTCGCTTTGGAAGCGCGCCATGTTTCTCAAGAATGTGCATCGCGATTCTGCAGGCCGGGATATGACCGTGAAACCAATAGACGCGTTGTGTAAAAGCCGGTGCCGTTCATGCCCTGACCTATGACATGTAATCGGGCTGGTGGGATTTGAACCCACGGCCTCCTCGTCCCGAACGAGGCGCTCTACCAAGCTGAGCCACAGCCCGCCTTGGCCGCAAAAGAGCGGCATGCCGGACTACTTCGCTTATTAACTTGGCAATAGCAAGAACATCGATTTTCATTTCACGCGTCCAGATTAGGGGTATCGATTGTGTAATCGGGTTTCGAGATAAGCCTTTCGCCTGCGCGAAGAGTTGGCCTTTGTCGACGGTCGAAACACGCCCGTCCAACGGCAGTGACGGACGCTGTGCGGGTAAAGGTTTGAAACTGCGACTAACGGGTATCTTCTACGTAACTGGCAATGCGAAAATCAAGGAGCTCTCCCTCGGAATTGAGTGCTCTATCATAATGCCAGCTAATGTTTCCGTTCGCGTAGAAAGTCTTGCAGACCACTGTCCCGATGAAGTCAGGATTTCCATTCTCGTTGACGTCGGCGCTGGGCGCGTAAAACGTGGCTGCAAGAGTCCCGGGATTACCCGAGTTCAGATTGATTGTTTGCGTTCTGACAGGATTTCCATTTGCATCGCGCGGGGGACTAACCCCGTAGAACTGCAAATTGCTAGCAAACGGGTTCGTCGAGGTCGGGTTGTTATTCGCGAGATCGCTATTTTTCGTGTTAATATTGTAATCAAAATAGATTCTAAGATGTACCCCCGGATTGACCGTGATTCCCCCCGTAATACCGTTACCGTTGGCGTCGCTACCGTTGACGCGAATAGCAACATACGTGTCCTCACCGGCCACCTGGTTCACTGTTAACTTACCGCTGAGTGTCGAAATAACATAGTAATTAGGAGAACTGGAGGTTCCGGCTGCCGGGGGCGTGAGAGTTTGACTGTTACTGGTGACAGAACTCGGAAGCTTGCCGGCGCCCGTACCCGGAGCTTGATACGACCATCCTGATGTATCCGGCATGTGATAGTCCTCCAGGGTAAACGGGACATTGTTATCCACGGTCCCCGTAACATACTGTGAATTAATGACGGTTCCTCCATTGGTCGCCACATCTCCATAAATCGTTCCCTTGATTGTTGCCGTCCCACTGTTAATCTCGACGGAGCCGTGGCGGGAATCCTTGTAATAGGGACTTGAGGGGTTGTCCTTCACCGTTGAATTATAAGGGCCGTTGCGCGAATCGTAGCTATCGATATAAGCGGCGGAGCCAAGGCCGTAGAAGATGCCATTGGCTTTAATCGCTGCGTCGAAAAATGGGGTGACTGGGGTGACAACCTGCTCGATCCGCCGCGAAAGCGAGGGTGCAGCAAGGGGAGCAACAAGCGCTTTGTTAAGGCCGTCACCATTCGGCCCGTAGGTTGAGACGAAGTGATCGTATTTAAAATCGATTTTGCGCAAGAGACTGTCGCCTTTGCCACGGGCGATGATGTCCTTCATTTGAGTAGAACCGAACGCGGCGAAATGTTTTTGTCCGTCTTCCATTAACGCGTCGTCCATTCCCGTTCGTTTAAGGTTTGGCAGTGGCGCCGTCCCTTTGCTCCTTAGCCGGTACCAGTTGTTTTGGTTTGGATCTGGACTTGCTCCTGAGTGGAAAACTCCGGCTGCGTCGAAATAGAATGCCTCCACCGTGGTTTGTGTGATCAGATTACTAGCGCCGAAGGTGGCTTGGGGGCTAGTGTGCGTGGTTCCGGAAGTGGTCCACCCCGACCATTGACTCGCGCGAACTGCTGCATCCGTGGATATCTGCTTCCTTAACTCGGCAAATGCCGTTTCACCACCCGCTTCCGCGGCTTCCAGCGCTTCTCTCCACGCCCGGACCTGATTGGACGACACGTTCAAGCGCGTCGTAGAGTTACTTAAGACGTTTGCCCCAATAAGCGACACGATTAAAATCGCGATTAGTGCACAAATTAACGCGTTGCCCGACTCTCGGAAGACTTTCCTAGTTTGCATATTCTTTTAGTTCTATGGCGTGGGGCTGGGGGTTGGGGTCGCGCGCCGCCGATTTCTCAGGTAAGCAGTGGAATAAACAACCGTACCATTGCGATCCGCCACGGATAGCGGCTGAAAAGTAATCGCCGTGCTGGTATACTCAGTATTTGCTAATTCAACGTCGACCGTCTCTGGAAGCAGGTTGTCAGTGCTCGAGGCAATTGTCGTAACAACGTTATCTTCTGTGCGCAGGATTGAAGAGCCGTTAATTGAATACACGACAACGCTTGGGGATGACGCGGATGTCGGAAGGTAGTTTATGTTATAATCTCTATTAACGACTGCGAGTGAGGGTGCGCGCGGAGTGCCAACGTTTGATCCGGTTGCATCAGCATCTCCGGCCTGAATGATATATCTGGGAAGGGTCACGGTGACGGTGTGCTTGTCGGCAGACGCATAAACGCTCAAGCCTCGTCTGATATCTCTAGCTAGGTAATCCACGATGCGGATCTGCTGCATGTGCGTTCCAAAATAGTTATCAACTGAATAAAGACTTTTTTGTAACGCGACTGACGTGGTGAGCGTAACGGCAATGATGGCCACAGCAATCCCCATCGCGATTAGCATTTCTACAAGCGTAAACGCTTGAGTCTTCAGTGACGTTCCAAGTCTCATTTCTTGGTCCCGTTTGAAACAATGCTGCTTGTCTGTTCGGTTCGGGCACGACCGCCCAGCGTCATCGTCCACGAAACAGCAACATCGACTTTCACTAATTGTGTGCCTAGGTCGGTTGCAACGGAGTCGTTGACGACAGTGCCGTTAGAAGACCGAGTAAACTGTGTCACTCCGTTGGGGGTCGGATATTTGCTGATTTTGACTACCTCGGTCACCTTTTGCGAAAACAGTGCAGGATTGGCCGCAGTCGCCATCAGGTTTTGAACAACTGCAGTATTGGTCAGATCAGAGAAGGAAAGATTGCGCAAGGTCTCACTTCGATCTTGGACGCTTTGCAGAGCCGCGAGGGATTCTTTGCTGGCGTCGATGAAGCGAAGGCACATGGCATTGAGTTCGAAGATGGATGCAAAAAATACGGCGATAAGCACGGCGGTCACCATGACCTCAACCAAGCTGGTGCCACGCTCCGCGAAACCTGCGCGTGAGGGTCCATTGAATTGTGTAGCCATTAGAGTTTCTATGGAAATTATAGCACCAACGATGCCATTACTGGCCCCGCCCACTTGCCACATTAATTACATCTTATCAGGTACTTAGAACTCCTCGGAGGCGCATCAAGCTCACCTTCAAACGCTCCCCCCTAAAACCTTATCCACCGACACAATGTAGTGTCAGATGTCTCCCGTCTTTTGGCACCCACGCTACCGGCGATATCACCGGCAAGATTACAGTTGGCCCGCATGTCCATCTTCAGCTTTATGTCGACGGGATATCGACATGAACGCAAGGGACGAGAATCAAACAGGCCTGGCGGGCAATCTGCAGATCTGGCATTAGTCCAACGGATCGAACAGTTACCCAGACGATTGCCATTTCTCTGCCAGGAGATTTGCCGCTACCATCTACGCCCCGAGCGCGGATGTCACGATCAATGGCAACCCGACATTACCGGCGTGGTTATTGCCAAGCGCTTTTATGCCAATAGCAACGTCAGCTGGCATTATGACCGTGCCTTGAATTTACTAAGTAATCTCATCGATTTTCCACATCTCCAGTTACGTCGAAAATATCCACTAGAGCTTGTCACGGCTCGCGGGCCTTGCAGAAACCGTTTGACAAGGGCCGATCTGCTTCCCACATTTTTTGTTTCGTTACCGTCGCGATGCTCGGCTCTCGTCTTTTTCCCAATCCTATCTCGTCCAGCTTGCCGACGATTCTACAATTCCCGGCGAACCCGAGCGGTGCCGTCCACACCTTGCGTATTATGACGACTCAACTCTTGCAAGAAGCCAGCCAGATCATTCCCAATCCGCAACTGCTCATCAACGTGGTCTCCAAGCGCGTCCGCCAGCTTGGACTCGGCCACCGGCCAATGGTCGAGGTCGGCCCGCGCGCTTCTCTCACCGATATCGCTCTTAAGGAAATCATCGCCGGCAAACTCAGTTTCGAAGAGCAGAGCGCCTCTACCGACGGCGCCTGATTTCACGCTGACATCGCTCGGTCATGACTGCCGAGACGATTCTGAACCGTAAAGCGCTGCGCGATTTTCACATTCTCGAGCGTTACGAAGCCGGCATCGAGCTCAAAGGCAGCGAGGTCAAATCGATCCGTGCCGGCAAGGCCAACATCAGCGATGCCTTCGCCCGGATTGAGAATGGTGAAGCTTTCCTCTACAACGCTGACATCCAGCCGTACGAACGCGCTAGCCATGAAATTCCCGCCGCCAAGCGAGTTCGCAAACTTCTGCTCCATCGCGCTGAGATCGATAAACTTTACGGCGAAACCCAGGTCGCCGGACGAGCTCTTGTCCTTCTCAATTTGCATTGGAAAAACGGCAAGCTGAAAGCCGAGCTGGGTGTCGCGCAGGGAAAAGTCGCGCGCGATAAACGCGCCGACTTGAAAAAGCGCGCCGTCGATCGCGAAACCGCGCGCGAAGTCGCGCGCTTCAATCGCAAGCACGCGTAAGCACGATTCTTTGTTATTCCGGCATCTGCTTATCCGTGTTCCATTCGTGTCAATCCGTGGCTAGATAAATCAGTTCGATGACGTTTTAGCATAATGAGCGCTCAACGACTCTTCATCGCGATCGATTTGCCCGATCAAATCGCAGAGTCTCTCGCCGCACTCGATCCCCATTATCGCGGACTGATTTTCTCTGCGCCGCAGCAAATCCACCTCACTTTCGCCTTTTTCCCGGCGGTCGAACCGCCAACCGCTGATTTGCTGAAGGAAAAACTCGCAGCAATATCCTTCAGGGCTTTTTTTCTTCCCGTGGCTGGGCTTGGGAGATTTTCGAAAAAAGGGGTGCCTCATATCCTTTGGATCGGAGTCGGCCACGCCCATCCGCACCTTTTTCAATTGCACAAGCGTGTGAACGAAGCCGCTCTTGCGTGCAATTTGCCGATCGAGGAACGTGCCTGGACACCCCATTTCACCATTGCGCGCGCCCGCGGAATCTCGCCGGCGCTGCTGAAATCTTTCCTCAAGAAATATCGCGACTACGACGCGGGCATGATCCACGTCGAGGAATTCCGACTCTATTCGAGCGAACTCACGGGCGCCGGTCCGATCCACGAGGTTGAGCTCCGCGTGCCTTGTTGCGAATAAGTCGCCATTAGAGTCGGCTCGATAGCGGTGCCGCAACATGCTCGAGCGACTTTCGCTCGGCCGGCACCCCGATCAGTACCTCGGTTAGCGCGCCAACTATCATCAGCCCGGCGCCTACCAGATAACCGGCAAACAACGCCGCGCTCGATCCAGTCCCGATCAACCATCCAAACAAAATCGGCGCGCCTACTCCGCCGGCAAGGGTCCCGATTGCATAGAAAATAGCGATAGCTAGAGCGCGGATTTCCAATGGGAATATTTCGCTCACGGTGAGATAGGCGGAGCTGGCTGCGGCGGAGGCGATGAAGAAAATGATCGACCATGCCAGCGTCTGCGTCCGCGCGGTGAGAAAGCCCGCGTAAAAGAGCCATCCCGTTAGCGCCAACAAAAGTCCGGCCAGCGCATAAGTGATGGCAATCATCTTCTTGCGCCCAACGGTGTCGAAGAGGTGCCCGAGCGCGATCGGACCGAGCACGTTGCCAATCGCGAACGGCAGCAGGTACCCGCCAACACTCTGCTCCGGCACGTTGTAAAACTTCATCAGCACGAGCGCATAGGTGAAAAAGATCGCGTTGTAAAAGAATGCCTGAGTAAGCATGAGAACAAAGCCGAGCACTGAACGCTGCCGATGTTCGTGAGCGATCGCATTCCAAATCTCGTGCCATGGTGTGTGCGTTCGCGTCCGAATCCGCGTTGGTAACATTTCGCTTCGCTCGCCGGGCGACGCGCCTCCCACCAATCGTTCGACATCCGTCACGATCTGTTCCGCTTCGTGATTGCGGCCGTGGATCATCAACCAGCGTGGGCTCTCCGGGATCCATTGCCGGAAGAAGATCACTACCAGTCCCAGGATAGCGCCAATCCCGAAGGCGCACCGCCAGCCTAACCAGACTGGTAACCGTTGCGGGTCGAGCACTATCAGCGTTCCGATTGCGCCCAGCGCGGCACCAACCCAGTACGAACCGTTGATCATGAGATCGACGCGCCCACGGACCCGTGCCGGGATGAGTTCATCAATGGCCGAGTTAATGGCCGCGTACTCGCCGCCAATGCCCGCGCCGGTCAGAGCACGAAAGATGGCGTAACTTGCAAGACTCCAGGAGAAGGCGCTTAACGCTGTTCCGAAAAGGTAAACCGCCACCGTGATGAAGAATAACTTCTTTCGACCGAACCGATCCGCCCCATATCCAAAAAGGAGCGCTCCGATCACCGCGCCGGTCAGGTAATACGTGGCGCTGGCGCCGACCTCGACCGGAGTCAGGCCCAAAGTATCCGGCCGGGTAAGGATGCCGCCGAGTGCGCCGGCCAACGTCACTTCGAGACCGTCGAGAATCCAGGTTGCGCCGAGAGCAACAACAATCAGCCAATGCCATCGGCTCCACGGCAACCCATCCAACCGTGAAGGAACGTACGATTCAATTGTTTCGCCCGCCGACATCACTCGCCACCGGGGAACATAGACTTCTAGTCTGTGTGCCCAGCGGGTTTGCGACCCGCTGAGACCCGAACAGCAGACAACATGTGCACCAGGCGCACAGGGCGCAGTTCACTGTTCCGCCCTGTTGCATGCCCGTCAGTTATGTTTTTGAACAATCTGTTAAGACTCCGATATTCGTGTCGGCACCATGATGCCGTCACGCATTCCGTGAATCAGTTTTTTGTCGGCCGGTACAATTGTCGTTAGCGCGCCCCGCATTTTTACGCGTTCCTCTTCGACAAAATAGTAAGGACACAAGCGAACGCGGCCTTTCAGCGTCTTCAAGGTGGATCGAGCAGTCTCTTGCTCGATGTTAAAATCAGGCGGCGGAGCCACACTTTGCTTAGCATCGCCCGACGGAGCGGCCGATCCACCACTATCCCAATAGGCGTGCTCGAAGAGGCTGCCCTTGTGGAACTGTTGCAAAATCGTTGGCTGCGCCGCGAAATTCGTTAGCGCATGTTCGATGCGCTTCTCCCATTCATGGTGTGGCAAATCCGCGCCAAGCGCGACGCCGCGGCTACCCCATCCGAGCGGTGAGAACCCGCTCACTTTCAAAAGTAAATCGCGCTCTTTCTGGCTAAACCTGGCGGCCTCACGCCAGTCATGAAGCTCCAGCCGCGGAATGACGGCGTGTTGTGGCAACGGTGTCGGGTCCAGCAGCCAGGTGTAGGGGATGACCTCCCGCAATTTCAGAAAATACTTTTCGCCCAGCTCGCGTCGCCAAAATTCGCGCAGCGGTTTGAGCCAGAAAAGCGCGAACCACATCTTTTCCTCTAGATAAGGTTTGATCGGCGGCGTAATCCGGAGGCGACCTTCGGCATTGGCGCGCAGGAGATTGTCGATATTAGGAATGTTCGGAAGGTCGAACAGTTCGAAGAAGCGATAAACGTCGCGCCCCTCTTGCGGCTCGTAATTTTCCGCCGGCACCACGCGCCATTCGCAATCGCAATGTCGATCCCGCAACTGTACTGTCATCCATTCCATTTCGGGCTGGTAGGTTGCGGCCTCCTGCGAAATCACGATGTCGCCGCAACGTGGTAATACGCTGTGGAATCCATCGATCATTCCATCGGCGCCTCCAATGATCTCCGGGCTGAAACCCGAATACGTCTGGTTCAACCAACCCGTTAGGCCAATTCCGCCCGGCACCGAGTCGATTTCCGCGATGGTGTAACCTTCGTCGGTCAGAATCAAATCCGGACGAATGATGCGCGGTAAATCGTCGCGAATTTCTTTGCGTCGCGAAAATTCAACCAGCTCTTTTGGTTTACCGGCATCGAGATATTTCGCGATCCACTCTGGCTGCTTCCCGCGTGCGCTCAGTTGATAAAGCTGATTACATGCGCGCTGAAAAACGAACAGACGATGCCCGAGATGCTCGAGTTCGTCGCCAAATTTCTCCGAGATCGGAAAAGCGTCTGGCGAGATCAGCCAGTCCTTATCGGCGAAGAGGCCTTCTTTGGGTAAGGCGTTCCGAATTGTAGCGAGCCTATCGTTTTGGACCAGCATTTCGGAAGCAAACGTCGAACGCCGAACGCTGAACGTCCAACGCTCAATTAAAAAGCCGTCATCCCGAGCGCAGTCGAGGGATCCGGTAGAAGTTACCTTAAAGCTTGCGCCACGGGATCCCTCGGCTTTCGCTCGGGATGACGACGGAATTACCTTCCAGCGGCCATTCGCTTCAGCGCCATCTTCACCAATTCTTCCGCCGACTTCCCTCGGCCTTCGCGTTCCTGTAAATCGCGCACTAATTTGTGGGCATCGACCTGCTTGTAGCCGAGCGCGATCAACGCCAGCACTGCTTCGTTCGCCTGTTCCTGTTCCGGCGTCGGCGCATGCGCAGCACTGGCTGCTTCCCACGCCGCCGCCACGCCGACCCTGTCCTTCAATTCGAGGACCATTCGCTCCGCCGTTTTTTTCCCAACGCCGCTGATCTTCGAAAGCGACGTGACATCGTTGTTGACCACGGCAGCTTTGAAATTGTTAACGCTCATTCCGCTCAACACCGCCAATGCCAGTTTCGGCCCGATGCCGCTGACGTGATTGACGAGCAACCGAAAGAGATCGCGCTCCGGTGCCGTCATGAATCCATAGAGAATCTGAGCATCCTCGCGCACGTGCAGATGGGTGAGAATTTCAATCGGCTGACCAACTGCCGGAAGTTTGTCATAGCTCGAGAGCGGAATGAAAACCTCGTAGCCGACCCCGCCGACGTCGATCGTCGCTTGCGTCGGCAGCGCATGCGCGAGTCGGCCATGAAGAAAAGTGATCACTTTCGCAATCCCTAATCGCCGCGCGGCAATCTGCAAAGCACCTTTTCGCAGTCGTCACCGGGCATCCTTCGGTTCCGCTCGGGATGACTATTGCATTTTCAAAACCATCATCAGATCAACCCGCTGTCCCTTTGCTACGTTAAATCCCTTCACGTGGTAAGTCCGCCACGAGCCGTCGCTATGAGGAAGAATTTCTGTGGCTGATCTTGTCGTCAACACCAAAAATCGCGCGCCATCGCGACTCATGAATTCCTCAGCCTCTTTGCGTTTCAACGGCATCATGAATCCGTGGATGCGGTTGCGAAAGTACCAGACCAGGCTCGGCTCGGTGAATTCCACCGCACCAAATTCCATTTCGGGCTTGAGGTTGGGCCAGCTGTCTCGGACGAGCGCATAGCTTGGAAACAGTTTGGCCAGCGCCGGTGTGACAAAAAGAGCGACTGCCAAATAGATCGCGCCCACCGCGATCGAGATTGATTTCGAAAAGCGCAGAGAATCAAACTGTCGCGCGGCCAGCAGCGCCAGGAGTGGAAACGCCGGCAGAGTGTAATGCGGCAGCTTGGTTTGCACGAAGGTGAAAATTCCAAAAACAATGACCGCACCGGTTAACAAAAATCGGTCTGTGCCATCGCGATTGACTCGGAGAGTCTTCCACAGCGCCGGCAGTTTGATCGACCAAGGAAAGAAACTCACAAAGACCGTCACGAAATAAAACGGCAGCAGCGCAAGGTACATCCAAATGGATGAGGCGCCGTGCCCTTCCATGGTCACAATCGAACGCCCGACCACGTGTTTCCCGATGCCGACCAAAAAAAATTCTCCATGGGTCTGAACGAGCGCCGGAATTCCCCAAAGGCAGATCAGGGCCAGCATCAACAAGACGCCGCGGACAAATTTGAAACGCGTCGCAAAGCCTTCCTGACGAACAAACCTTTGCGCAATCGCAACGGTTAAAAGAGGCGTCCACCCAATCGGCCCCTTGGCCAAAAAGGCCAAAGCTAACGAAATATAGAATAGCGCCCACCAGAACGCCGTTGGACGTTGGGCGTTGGACGTTGGACGTTGGGCGTTGAAATCCAGCAGTTCCCATCCCGCCCGGTGCGCTAGCGTGACAAACAGCACCAGCCACATATCCGCCACCGCCGCTTTCCCGTGAATGAACGTTTGCAGCGAAAGGGTGAAAATAATTGCCGCCCACCAACCGACGCGCTCTCCGCCGATCCGCTTTCCCCATCCCAATAGCGCCAGCGCGGCCAGGGCTGCCGCGACCGCGGTCGGAAACCGCGCGGCAAAATCGTTTTCACCAAAGACACGATAGCTGGCGACTTGAAACCAGTAGGTCAGCGGCGGTTTGTCGAATCGGAATTGGTTGTTGAAATATGGAACGATGAAGTCTCCGCGTTCCCGCATTTCGCGAGACGCTTCGGCAAAACGCGGCTCGTCTCGGTCGATCAGCGGCAGACTCCAGGTGCCCGCGACATGAAACAGCAGGCACCCGAGGAAGAGAACCATGTAATTGCGCATTGCCGGTGGCACGATTGAACCGGAGACTAGCAGCCGTTCCAGTGAAAACCGAAACTGAAATCAGGCGAATAATTTGGGTCGCGCTAATCGTAATAGCACTCCTGGCACTGATCGCCGCTTTCTTCCTCGATCAGACGATCGCAACTTGGATCAGCGCGCATTCTTCTCCCAAATTAAAACGCGCGATGGAAATCGTGAGCAGAATGGGGGATTGGCCGGCGCATTTCATCGCCGGTCTGATTGGCATTGCAGTCGCCTTTGCCGCGAAGAGCAAAAAATGGATCCGAATTTTTCTCGCAATGCTCATTGCCCTTGCGCTTGCCGGTGTCACCGGGCGAGCGATCAAATTCGCGACTGGCCGGGCGCGTCCGTCAGTTAGAACCGAAGAGCACTGGAATGGCCCCCGATTCAGTTCCAAATATCACGCTTTCCCATCCGGCCACGTGGCCGCCTCTACCGCGTTTTTTGCCACCTTCTTCCTCGCCCGGAAAAAAATCGGCGGCCCATTATTGCTGATCCCGATCCTGATCGGCGTGTCGCGTATGGTCGTCGGCGCCCATTATCTCTCTGACGTAACCTTCGCCGCGACCCTGGGCGTGATCTGCGCCTTTCTCGCCGCGCATTGGCTTTCAATCCGCAATTAGAAGAGCGGAGGGGGTGGGATTCGAACCCACGAGGGCTTGCGCCCTGCCGGTTTTCAAGACCGGAGCCATCAACCACTCGACCACCCCTCCGGAGATTCCGTTCGGCAAGGACACAACTGTAGTCGCGGTCGCTGACCGCGGCAAAATAGACCGCCCTCTGAGCCGGCCGCGGTCAACGACCGCAGCTCCAATGAGCTGGACAAATGTAAATGTTCAGGTGAACATAACGGATGAAGCGTTTGCCAGATGCAAAAAAACTCTGGCAAAACGTGCGCGAAATTCCTACCGCCGCACGTACCGTTCACCCGCGGGAATTCCACGCCAGGGGGGCTTCGATCAATCCTGCGAATCGCTTTGAGGCGCTCCATTTTGAAGAAGATCCGCACGATGAAATCGAGGAAGATTCGCGGCCGCGGAAGACGATCTATTATCGCGACGGGACAAAGTCAATCATTGCCCGCAACAACAGTCCCGATGTCGGGTTCGAGACGAGCGTGAACCCGTATCGCGGCTGCGAGCACGGTTGCGTTTATTGTTACGCCCGGCCGACCCATGAATATCTCGGCTTCTCGGCAGGCACCGATTTCGAGTCGCGCATCATGGTTAAAATGGACGCGCCGAAATTGCTGGAAGCGGAATTGTCTTCGCGAAAATGGCGACCGCAGGTGATCGCAATCAGTGGGGTGACGGACCCGTATCAACCGATCGAGCGGAAACTGGAGATCACACGCGGCTGCTTGCGCGTGCTGGCGAAGTTTCGAAACCCGGTTGGCATCATCACCAAAAATCGATTGGTAACGCGCGACGCCGATTTATTGGGCGAGTTGGCGGAATTTTCTTGTACCGCCGTCAACATCTCGGTTACTTCATTGGACGAAAAGTTACAGCGGGTATTGGAGCCGCGAACGTCGCCGCCCCAGGCACGATTGGAGGTGGTCCGGCACCTGCGCGCCGCCGGCATTCCGGTTGGAGTGATGGTCGCACCAATAATTCCGGGTTTGACTGATCATGACATGCCTAAAATTCTTGCGGCCTGTGCCGATGCCGGCGCGCAATGGGCAGGTTATACGATCATGCGACTACCCTTTGCAGTGGCACCGTTGTTCGAGCGCTGGCTCGACGAACACTTCCCTGAGCGAAAAGAGAAAATTCTCTCGCGTATCCGTGCGATTCGTGGAGGCGACCGGTTGAGCGACCCTCGTTGGGGGACACGGATCAAGGGAGAAGGCATTTTCGCTGAGCAAATCGCGATATTATTTCAGATGAGTTGTCGCAAAGTAGGAATTGGTCCAAGGCCGGAGTTATCGACAGAGCATTTTCGCAGACCGCGAGAACAATTGACGCTGCTCTGAATGTTATGCTTTGGCGGGGCTTCGTTGTTCTGCGATGAACTTTCGCGTCGCGGCCGGCAGCTCATGCCAGATTTTCGCGGAGATCACCCCGCCGGCAAGGGCAAAGGGCATAAGAAAAATCGGCCACCATTGCCAGCTAAGTCCAACCAGATAGCCGACGCTGACGGATTGAACGGTGCTGCCAAGATAAACGCAGCCGTCAACGACGCCGGAACAGGTGGCCGTTGCTTTACGGCCGCCGAAATCCGCCGCTGCGGTGCCGGACATTAGAGAGTGCACACCAGTGACCGAAGCGACGATAAGCAACGCTGCGACGCCGACAATGAACGGTCGGGAAAACAATGTCATCGCCATCACAGCTGCGAGCATGAGCATAGATGCGCAGAAAATTGCGGTTGGCGGACCACGTCGCGATTGAAAAAATTTGTCCGAGATGAGACCACCGGCGAAGCCACCGGTGATGCCGAACAAACAGAGCAGAAGGCCCCATTGTTGAATGATGCCTTCGGCGCCGGGCTGGGGCACTTGGTGCGCGAAGATGGTGTACCATTGCATGATGCCGTTTCGCAACACTCCAGCTGTCAATTCCACGCCGCCGAGCATGAGCATCAGCGGATTCAGAAAAACTTTCTTCAGCAAATCGAGCGTGGTGTAGGTCTCGTGCATAAGGCCATGTGATGCGTCGTGCGTTTCGAGATAAGGAAAACCGGCATGCTCCGGCGTTTCACGAATCAACCAAAGATCGACAATCGCCCACGCGATCAGGATCGCCGCCGGCATCAAGAAAACCGCCCAGGTCGCGTCGATGGTCTGCCCCGGTCGAACGAACACATTGTGCAACGTGTGTGCGAGCCAGCCGGCGTTCGCCGACGGGTGAACCTTTGTCATGTCAACCACCGCCGGTCCCCATTCGAAAGCAAAGTAAACGCCAAAGGAAATGAGTGTGCCGAAAATTGCGCCGAAGACGCCGCGTTCGCGCACATGAAACCAGTTCGCTTTCACCTTAATGATCGAGACCGCGCCGTAGCTTTGGAAATACATGTTGAGCGCGTAACCGAGGACAAACGGCCAGAACAGCGCCACGCTCGTACGTTTTGTTAGCACGAGCCAGGTGATGACGCCGAGGATGATGTTGGCCGCGGCCGCGCCAAGGGCAGCGATCAGAATGCCGGCTTTCCCGCCGATGCGATCAACGAGCGGGCCGTTGATTAAAAACGAAAATGCGTAGAGACCGGTGCCGGCGGCAAAAATTAGCCCGAAAGCGTCGTTCGACATCAAATCGCCGAACGCATTTTTTGCGACGGTGAGGTTGTAGCGTCCCATATAAAGAAACGCATAGGTCATCCCGAGCGGGAACCAATTGATGAATCGCCGGCTCAAAAACCACGGCCCGTGGCGCATCGGATTGTTGTAGAAATAAATCCAGGTGACGATCGCGAGACAGATCGCGACTATACTGAGCGACGACATTCCGGCTCAACATGCCCGGAGAGCGTTAAGATCGACAACTAAAAACGAGCGGAGTTTTACCGATGGTCGATCGATCGTGGCCTGATTCGATGTGACCCGAGAGAGCACTAACTGGAAGCAGCGATTTCCAAGCCGGCGAGGTTTGCGTGCGACGTGATGGGGCGGACTTGATAGTCGCCCCTGCCAATCAAGGCATGCCTTTGCTGCGCGTCTTTGCACTCACGAAATCCAAATCGTTTTGATATTCGTGAACTCACGAATGCCTTCCGCGCCCAACTCGCGTCCGTAGCCGGACCGTTTCACACCGCCGAAGGGCACGCGCGGATCTGATGCAACCATGGCATTGACGAAGACCATTCCGCTTTCCAGTTCACGCGAGAAAAATTCCTGCTCGGCGGCGCTATTCGTCCAGACGCTCGCTCCGAGTCCGAAACTGGAGTCATTGGCAATGGCAACAGCTTCGTCGCGATCTTGCACGCGAAAAAACAGCGCCACCGGTCCGAAAACTTCCTCCCGATATGCGGGCGCATTCTTCGGAATTTCTGTCAGCACCGTTGGCTCGTAAAAATAGCCGGTGCGCGCTGCCCGTTTCCCGCCACATAAGATCTTTGCGCCAGCAGCGACCGATTTTTGCACCTGCTCGTCGACCCCGCGCAAAATATTTTCTGATGAAAGCGGCGCCACGTCGGTCGTTTCCGCCATCGGATCGCCTGATTTCAGCGATTTCATCTTCTCGACGAATTGTGCGACGTACTTGTCGTAAATTGCATCGGCAATAATGAAGCGCTTTGCTGCGATGCAGGACTGACCGGAATTCACCATCCGCGATTTCACCCCAGTCGAGAGCGCGTCCTCGAGTTTTGCGCTCGGCATCACGATAAACGGATCGCTGCCGCCGAGCTCGAGCACGCTCTTTTTCAGTTCGCGTCCAGCGGCGCTCGCTACCGCACTACCGGCGCGCTCGCTTCCAGTAAGCGTGACCGCTTTCACTCGCGGATCCCGGATGACTTTTTCGACGGCCTCATTCTCGATCAGCAAGGCTTGAAAAACTCCGTCTTCAAATCCGGCATCACGAAAAATATTTTCAATAGCGAGGGCGCACTGCGGGACGTTGGACGCGTGCTTGAGCAGGCCGACATTGCCGGCCATCAAAGCCGGAGCGGCAAATCGGAAGACCTGCCAGAAGGGAAAATTCCATGGCATAATCGCGAGAATGATCCCGAGCGGCTCGTAGCGGATGAGGCTTCGCGCAGCATCAGAGGAGACGCTTTGTTCGGTCAAAAATTTCTCGCCGTGCTCTGCATAATAGCGGCAACCACGCGCGCATTTCTCAATTTCCTCGATTGATCCGCGAAAAAGTTTTCCCATTTCACTGGTGATAATGCGTGCGAACTGTTCGCGATCTTTTTCCAGAATCTCCGCGACGCGCTGCAAGTTCGCGGCACGCGAGGCGAAGCGAACGCGCCGGTTTTTTTCGAATGCCGAAGCCGCGCGATTCAATGCGCTCTCGATTTCGGCGTCACTGTGCGCCTCAAAACGTTTGCTCACTTCGCCGGTTGCGGGGTTGATCGATGCAATGGCCATGAAATTAGATATACGCGCGCATGTAGCTCTGTCATCCCGACGGCAGTCGAGGGATGACGTGATTTGCTGTGCTATAGCCGCAGACCCCGTGGAATCAGAATGCGATCGAGCAAATCGAAAAGGAATTGCACCAGCAACGCCAGTAGCGCCGCCGGAATTGCGCCTTCCAGAATCGTGACGTGATCATTCAAGTTCAGTCCGCTGATGATCGGTTCGCCCAAACCACCAGCGCCGATCAACGCGGCCAGCGTCGCCGTGCCAATGTTAATCACGGCGCTGGTTTTGATTCCGCCGAGAATTGAGCGGGACGCCAGCGGCAAAAAGATTTTTCGCAATCGCTGCCCCGCAGTCAACCCAAGCGCAATGGCAGACTCACGCAGTGGTTTAGGGATATCCTGCAATCCGCTTGCCGTGTTGCGGACGATTGGAAGCAGGCCGTACAGAAACAGCGCGACGATAGCCGTGCGTGCGCTGATTCCAAAAAACGGCAACGGCACCAGCAGCGCCAAAAGGGCGAGTGACGGAATCGTCTGAATTACTCCGGCAATCCCGAGAATCGTGTGCCCGATCGGGCCGCCGCGACTGGCGATGATCCCAAACGGTAGTCCAATTACGACCGCGAGAAGAAGCGAGATGCCGGCGAGTTCGAGGTGTCGGGTGATCCAGCGCAAGAGTTTGCTGCGCAAAGTTTCAGAAACGAAGGGACTCGCGCGCTCCGTTGTCCCAAAGAATTGTTGCGCTGCTGCGGCGTAATTTTTGGTCCGTTCGGCTTCGGAATTGAGACGAATCATCCGTGCTTCATCGATCGAATTGGAAAGATCGTTCAACGCGTGTGCCGCCTGAGATGACAACGTTTTGCGATACAGAAAGACCGCCTTGTATTGTGGAAAAAACTTCAGGTCATCGATCAATGTAACGAGTCCGTAATCGCCGATTTTCGCGTCGGTCGAATAAGCGTCTTTGACGTCAATCTGACCTTTAGCCAGCGCACTGTAACCGAGCGCGTGATCGATGCCGATAATCTGAGCCGGCGCCAGTTGATACCGCGCACTTAGTGGCCGCCATCCGTCGTGACGCTCCAGGAATTCATGGGTTAACCCAAATTTCAATTCCGGATGTGCGTGCAAATCGCTAATGGTTTTAAGGGCGAGCTGATCGGCACGATCGCGCCGCATGACCAGGGTATAAGTGTTGTTAAACCCAAGATCGTCGGTTATGCCAATACCCTGGGCCGACAATGCGCTCCGAATCTGCGTCGTCGATGCTCCCGGTTGCTTCAAAATCTCTTCTGCGATCGTGCCGGTGTACTCGGGGTAAACATCGATGCCGCCGCCGCGCAAGGCCTCCCAGAGAATGATGGTGCCGCCCATTCCTTGGCGGTGATCCGCCTTGATGCCGGCGTTTTCGAGCGAACGTTTTGCGATCTCCGCCAGGACGTACGATTCGGTGAATTTTTTGGAGCCGATGATGATGGGATCAGCAGCTGATGAGAAGGCCGAAGCAAGCAGGATCAAAATTACGAGGGCGCCACGTCCTGCCATGAGCATCCCGAGCGAAGTCGAGGGGTCCCGTGACGGAACCTTTAAGCTGACATAGTGGCATCCCTCGACTCTGCTCGGGATCACGTTCATACAAGCACAGCGCTCCGTTGCGCATTGATGAATTCGCGAGCGAATTCGTTCGCCGGTCTCGCACGCAAGTCTGCAATTGATCCGCGCTGAACAATGCGGCCTTCGTTTATGAGGACAATGTCGTCGGCAAGAAAGGCGGCTTCCGGCAGGTCGTGAGTAACGACCAACACCGTTTGCCGAAGTTGCGCGCAAATTTCCTTCAGATCGCGTTGCAGATTCAGCCGCACAAGCGGGTCCAGCGCCGCGAACGGTTCATCGAGCAAAAGCAATTCCGGCGACAACATCAATGCCCGCAT
The DNA here is from genome assembly GCA_003219175.1 of Verrucomicrobiota bacterium. Taxonomy (GTDB): domain Bacteria; phylum Verrucomicrobiota; class Verrucomicrobiia; order Chthoniobacterales; family UBA10450; genus AV69. Next base: position 49,078 of record QHPU01000042.1, read on the forward strand.
CAAACTGACGCGCTGGCGTTGCCCGCCGGAAAGTTCTAGCGGATAACGATCGATTCCGTTGCTCGGAAATTTGGTGAGCTCGCAAAGCTCGGCGATGCGTTTTTCGATTTCGTCGCGGTTTTTGCCGAACAAAGTCGATTGCAGCGCGAGATTGCGCCGCGCGGTGAGATGAGGGAACAAGCCACCGTCCTGAATGACATAGCCGAGCCGGCGCCGGATTTTCATGATTGTGTCGGGCTCGATCCGCTCGCCATCAAATTGAATTTCGCCCGTGTCAGGGCTAACGAGGCCAACAATCAAGCGCAGGAGGGTGGACTTGCCACAACCGCTTGGACCGATTAGCGCGGTGATGCCAACGCGTGCGATTTCGAGATTCATATCCCGAACCGCGAAGTCGTTTCCAAAAGATTTACCGACCGCGCGAAAGTGGACGAGAGCGTTCACAAGAAAGCTGACGCGTCTCGTATGCTGGAGTCAGGCAAGCTGCCTAACTTCCACTGACTTCCGCGGCGCCGCGCCGAAAGGCTGAACCGGACGGGCGCCAGCACGCGAGGACGCCTGCACTTCCGGAAAAAAACCGCTCCATGCCTGCTATACCGTGAACAAAAAGAGCCCAAACAACTTTTGTTCATCGGTCCAAATTTTCTCAAAGCCAAGTCCAGCCGTAGCCGCCATTGCAATCATTTCCGCGGGCGAATATTTGTAGGAAAACTCGGTGACGATGTGTTCGCCGGCCGCGAACTTAAAGGCGGCATCAGCAATGGTCACGGTTTGCGGCACCTTACTGATCAGGTGCATCTCAATGCGCCCGATCTTCTCATTGTAAATGGCTCGGTGACACCATTGTCGCAGGTAGAAATCGGCGCCGAGCTCGCGATTGATCCGCGCGAGCAAGTTTAAATTGAAGTCGGAAGTCACGCCCGCGCTATCGTTGTAAGCGCGTTCCAGGATAATCTTCGATTTTTTCAGATCGACACCAATGAGGGCACGACCGTTTGGGCCGGCAATGCCCGCGATCTTGAACAAAAAATCAGCTGCGTCATCGGGTTCGAGATTGCCAATGGTTGAGCCGGGAAAATAAACGACGGTTCGAGTCGGTTTGCGGTTGCGCCGGGGCAGATCGAACGGCTGGAGGTAATCGGCACAAACGGGCAGCACTTCCAGTCCCGGAAATCTCTTACGAAACACAATGCTCGATTGCGTCAATTGTTCGCGCGAAATATCAACCGGGACGTAAACTACCGGCGCGTCCAGGTGCTGCAGGAGAATTTGCGTTTTTGTTCCCGCACCGGTGCCGAGGCCAATCAATTCGATACCACGGCCCAGCGCATCGCCAATTTCGCGACCGCATTCGCGCAAAATCCGCATCTCCGTGCGAGTGATGTAATACTCTGGCAGCTCGCAGATTTTTGAAAAAAGAGCGGAGCCGGTTTCATCGTAGAAGAATTTGCACGGCAGTGTCCGCGGCTGCTGCGACAGCCCGTGAATGACTTGTTCGCAAAACTCTTCATCGGCCGGCGCGAAATCGAGCACGGCGATTTGCCCGGCATGCTGGTTCATGTGGCGTCGCGAGCGAGCCGAATCCCTGTGAACTGCCAGCGTTTCTCCGGTTGAAAAAAGTTTCGGTAGGTGACGCGAACGTGTGATTGCGACGTTGCGCAGGACCCGCCGCGCAAGACGTATTGATTGCACATGAATTTCCCGTTGTATTCGCCGAGTGCCCCGGGCACGGCCCGGTAACCGGGGTAGGGGGAATAAGCGCTGCGCGTCCATTCCCAGACGTCGCCAAACATCTGCGTCAAGCCGTTTGCCTCGGTCGCTGGTGCCGGATGAAATCGTTCCGATTCCACGAAATTACCCTCGATCGTTTCATTTTGCGCCACTCGTTCCCATTCGAATTCCGTCGGCAGCCGTGCGCCGGAGAAATTCGCGAAGGCATCGGCTTCGAAATAACTCACGTGCGTGACCGGTTCATTTTCATTGATGGGGCGAAAGCCGGAGAGGGTGAAATGCCACCAGATTCCGTCTCGTTTTTCCCAATAGAGCGGCGCTTCCCAATGCTGTTCGTTTACGGTCATCCAACCGAGCGACAACCAGAATTCCGGTCGCTGATATCCACCGGCTTCGATGAAACACTGATATTCGCCGCAGGTGATCAAACGTGATCCCAGAGAGAACTTTGGAACAAAAACTCGATGCTGTGGCCCCTCGTTGTCATAAGAGAAACCGTTGCCATGAAACCCAATATTCGCCATGGTCTCATCGAAATCGATAAAACTCATCTGCGGTGGCGATTGCGTGTTTTCTTCCGTGCGTTTTCGGAAAACTGGATGGAGCGGATTCTGCGCGAACACGTGCTTGATGTCGGTCACGAGCAATTCCTGGTGCTGCTGTTCGTGATGAATTCCCAACGTGATGATGGATTCAATTTCATCCAGCAAGTCGTCCGACGCCGAGCCAATAAGATCTTCGATCTGCCGATCGATGTTTTCGCGATAGCGGGATGATTCCGCTACCGTTGGCCGCGAGATTAAACCGCGCAGATCGCGCCGATGCATCGTGCCGGCGGCATTGTAATACGAATTGAAAAGAAAGGCGTATTCCGGAATCGCCGGCACGTAGCCGGCAACGAATTTCTTGAGTACGAATGTTTCGAAAAACCACGTCGTATGCGCGAGATGCCATTTCGTCGGACTGACGTCCGGCATCGATTGCACCACGCAATCTTCCGCTTCCAGGTCGCGCGTGAGCAGTTTCGAAAAATCGCGCACGTCACGATAACGCGCGCCTAACGATTCTGCGCGTGATATTGCCCGCGTTGGAACGGGCTTCTCCCCGATCGCCGGCATCGCTCAGGTCTCGTCGGTCTCGTGCTCTTCCCGACGCGCCTCCAGCATTTGATCGTGCGCGGCTTCTTCCAAGCCCCCGCTGACCAATGATTGCCCAAGCGTTTCGTCATCCTCATCAAACCCCGGACGCGGGGCGCGGTGGGCCAGCGATTCGGGAACAATCTCGTGCTCGTCCTCGGAAACCTCGAGCCCGCCGCCGATTTCTTCGGGCGCGCTGGTGTGCGAAACGCCCATTAACTCCTGACGAGCCTGTTCCCAATCGGCATCAGTGAAATCGTCAGGGCCGCGTTCGTCGATCAAAGCGATCTCACGGGCGCGTCGTTCGATCATCTCCGGCGTTGGAGCGCCGACACCATCGCCATGCACGGAAATTTTTCCCAAGCTCGGTTGTGAGTTTTCATTCATGTACATAAATGAATCGGATTTCAGTAAACGATTGTGCGCACCACGGGAATTGTCGAGCGATCAATTCGCATACATTAAAATAGGCACGTTAGAATGATTAGCCAATGATTCCGTTACGGGATGAAATTTTTATTCGCGGGAATGGCGACCGGGTTGCCTTCAGCGAATACGGTGACGTTAATGGCGAGCCGGTGATGTTTTGTCATGGCTGGCCTAGTTCGCGCATCATGGCGCAATTTATCGACGACGCCGCCCGCGAATTGGGGGTGCGCATTATTTCGCCCGACCGGCCCGGCATTGCCGATTCGAGTTTTGCAGTGAACCGCAAGCTACTCGATTGGCCGTCTCTCGTTGCCGAACTGGCAGATTTTTTGCATCTGGAAAGATTTCGCGTGCTGGGGATTTCCGGCGGCGGACCATATGCTTACGCTCTGGCGTGGGCGCTGCCGGAGCGGGTGCGCGCGGTCGCCGTGGTGAGCGGCGCGCCCGACATTGCTGAATTGAGTGATCACAGCGGTCTTCTCCCGCTTTACCGCTGGCTGATGTGGGCCGAAAAAAGGCTGCCGGCGCCGCTCTGCCGCTTCGGGTTTCGTTTGGCGCGGCCTTTTCTCTCGTTACGACCGCCGCGGCGCAGTCGGCCATGGCTCCTGAAATTTCTGCAGCCTTTCGATGCCGATTCGCTGCGCGACGAGAAAGCGTTCGAAGCGTGTTTCGAAAGTCAGCGCCAGGCTTGGAAAAATTCTGCTGAAGGGGTGATGGCAGATGCGCAGTTATTTGCTCAACCCTGGGGATTTTCTCTGACTGAATTGCGGATGCCGGTTCGTTTGTGGCACGGCGATTCCGATCGCAGTTTTTCGCTTGGAACTGCGCGCGAAATGGCGAAGAAAATTTCGAATTGTGAATTTCGTGTCATCGAACGCGCGGGGCATTATTCAGTGCCCATCCGCCACATTCGCGAAATCCTGGAAGACTTGATCGCGGTCTAAGATCATTCCACTCCCACCTCATCCCGAGCGAAGTCGAGGGATCTGGTTGCGAAAGCTTTAAGGTAACGCCACGGCGGTATCCCTCGGCTAGGCTTAGGATGACCGAGAAGCAGCGCCCGTTTTTGTGCGATCGCGCGATAAATTTTCCATGCGCAAGGCACAACTCACGCTACGAATTTCGTGTGGAAGATTTCACTGCCGGCACCATCAGCGGTCAGCCCGCCCGTAGACAACTTACTCTCGGCGGCGAATGGGATGCGCGTGTGCATAAACTCGTGCGCGAATTCGGCGCCGAGCACTCGCCCGAGCTGATTGAGGAGATGATTGTGACCGCGTTAAGGATAGCGCGGGAAAAAATGAGCGTGGCCGATCTCAAACTGATTTCGCGCTCGATGAAGGAAGTGCGTTACGCGGCGACACCAGATAGTGGCGAAAAAATTCATGATCATCACCGGTGGAGGCGATGGAATCATGGGTGCAGCCCAACGCGGCGCGGGACGGGACATGAGCTTCGGACTAAATATCCGGCTGCCTTTCGAGCAACGTGCCAATTTGACGATCGAAGGGGATAAAAAGCTCATCAATTTCAATTACTTTTTCACCCGCAAACTGAATTTCGTTAAGGAAACACACGCGCTCGCGTTGTTCCCCGGCGGTCTTGGCACGCTCGACGAATCGTTCGAGGTCCTTACTCTCATGCAAACCGGAAAAGCTCGGATCATTCCCGTGGTGATGCTCGATAAGACGGACGGCGATTACTGGGAAACGTGGCTCACATTTGTGACCGAACACCTTTACAAAATCGGTTTTGTTTCACAGGAGGACTTTCATCTTTTCAAGATTTTTCACGATGTGAACGCCGCGGTGAACGAGATCACGGGATTTTATCGCGTCTACCATTCTGTTCGCTGGGTGGGATCAAAACTTGTTATTCGCCTGGTGCGCCCCCTTACTTCCACAGCTGTTGCTCAGTTGAACGATGAATTCAGCGATCTGCTACTTCGTGGAGCGATCGTACAGGGCAAAGCACTGCCACAGGAACGAAACGAGCCGGAGGTCCTGGCCTTGCCGCGACTTATTTCTTCTCCACATCGCCGTAGCTTTGGACGCTTCCGCCAATTGATCGACGCCATCAATCGCGCCGAGTGCGCGTAATTTTCGCGTCAAATCATAAAGTCCTGCTCCGGTCGGAAGTTAGGCTTCTAGCCTAACTTGGCCGGTCGGCACCCTGTTGATTGCTGTCTGCGTAAGGCTGGAAGCCTATCTTCCATCTGAAACCGCCGCTCCGGTCAAACGCCTAATCGCGCGTTAGGTAGTGGTTTGAGACTGCGCTGATTCGCCGCGTTTTTCGAGGATATAATCGTGAATGGTGTTCACACTGCGGAGAACTTTCGTGGCGATTTCAGAGTTAGGCACGCTGACGCCGAAGTTTTTTTCCAACCCGACTGCGAGCTCGAGCGCATCGATCGAATCAAGGCCGATCCCATTCGGGCCGAACAGCGGGGCATCATCTGCAATCTGATCGGCCGTGATTTGCAGCATCAAATTCTTCACCATCATTTCTTTGATGCGGGTGCGTAGGTCGGCATCAGTCATAGCAAAAAGCGCCGCGACATTCTCGCAAATGACGGCGAAGTCAACCACTCTGATTTTACAAAGAAAGACACATCACAGAGGACACTCAGGACAAAGACGAGATTGCTGTAACCGCCGGTTCGCTCAGAACCTAGGACAGTTGCTTTTCGGTCGAATGCTTGAAGCAAGCCTCGAATCTGTCAGGGCTAGGCAAACATTCGTTGCAATTCGTCGTAGGACGCGCCGTGCTTCAGTTCGTCAAATGTGCCGGTCTCGATTAACTCCCTGGCCGAACGAATAAATCCTCCCCAGGCCGCGCGAGCGAACGCGCCGCCGACACTCACGCGCCGCGCGCCCAACTCAGTTGCGTCGCGCATGGTGAGGCCGCCGGGACCACCGATCAAGACGTTGACCGGTTTCGGCGCCACCGCCGCAACAATCGCTTTGATGTGATCGCGTTCCTTGAATCCCGGTGCATACAAACAATCTGCTCCGGCCTCGGAATAGGCGACAAGTCGCTTGATCACCTGATCGAGATTTTCGCGTTGCACTAAAAATCCTTCTGCGCGTCCGACGAGGACGACACCGCTGTCATGTAGCGCTTCGCGAACCGCATGCATGCGCTCGACGGCAAAATCGAATTCGTAGATCGGGCTTTCTTTTCGATCCGCTGCGTCTTCAATCGACAGACCGGCCACTCCGGTTTCAGCACAAAGACGCGCGTTTTCCGCGACCCAGTTTGGATCATCGGCGTAACCGTTCTCGAAATCGGCGTTGACCGGGATGTCGGTCGCCTCAACCAGCTCTCTGATGTGCGCCAGCATGTCGTCGCGTTTAACGCCGCCATCGGCAAGTCCCCGCGAAAATGCGAACCCCGCCGATGTGGTCGCGAGCGCTTTGAATCCGAGATGTTCCAGATATTTTGCGGTACCGATGTCCCACGGATTGGGGATCGCAAAGCATCCGCTATCGTGCAGTTGCCGAAATTTTCTCCGCTTCTCTTCGATGGTTGGCATATCGTTATCATTCAATTGTCGCGCCCTGGATGCAAAATTGATGATCACGGAGTGGCGCGTAAACGACTTTTGAAGTTCGAAGGTAGATTGCGGGCGCGCCTTTGGTTTCTTGCGCATTACCACAAGGCGGCAGAGCATTGCCCCTTTGTCATGCGAACTAATCGACATATTGCAAATGGGCTGACGACTCTCCAGGTCGTAGCCCTGCTTTGCCCGTTGTCTGTCGATGCGGGTTTTGATGGCGCGCTGCGATGGCGCAACGTCGGACCATTTCGCGCTGGTCGCACCCACGCCATCGCCGGCGTTCCTTCCCAACCAAATGTCTTTTACATGGCGCAGGTCAACGGTGGCGTTTTCAAAACCACCGATTACGGACGAACATGGCATCCGATTTTCGACGATCAACCAACCGGCTCGATCGGCGCCATCGCGGTGTCGATTTCGAATCCGGACATTGTTTACGTCGGCAGTGGCGAAGGTTTGCATCGGCCCGATCTCTCGATCGGTGATGGAATCTACAAATCGACGGACGCGGGAAAAACCTGGGCGCATCTGGGTTTGCGCGACGGACAACAAATTCCACGTATCGCGATCGATCCCCGCAATGCCGATCGAGTTTTCGTTGCGGTTGGCGGGCATCCTTACGGCCCTAACGAGGAGCGAGGGATTTTCCGGTCGCTCGATGGCGGTAAGACCTTCGAAAAAGTTCTCTATCGCGACGAGAACACGGGAGGCGGCGATGTCCAGGTCGATCCAAAGAATTCCAATTTCGTTTATGCGAGTCTCTGGGAATCGCGAGAGGGCCCCTGGGAAAACAGCACCTGGAACGGAACCAATGGCGGCATCTTCAAATCCACCGACGGTGGCAAAAGCTGGAAACAGCTTCGCAAAGGGCTTCCGGAGAAAATCGTGCAAGCAAACCTCGCGATTGCGCCCAATTCACCGGGGACCTTGCTCGCGACGGTCAAGACATTGGTCAGGTCTAATATTTTTCGATCCGAAGACGGCGGCGAATCGTGGGTCATCACGACGGATGATGCGCGGCCTGCCGCAGGTATCGGGGGCGGTGAACTGCCGATCGTCAAGTTTGATCCGAAAAATCCGGCGATTGTTTATTCAACCAGCATCGTTTGTTGGAAATCGATGGACGGGGGCAAAACATGGGAAGGCTGGCGTGGCGCTCCCGGCGGCGATGATTATCAAAACATTTGGATCAACCCCGACAATCCAAACATCATTTTGCTCGGCAGTGATCAGGGTGCGGTCATCACAGTCAATGGCGGACAAAGTTGGAGCTCCTGGTACAATCAGCCGACGGCGCAGCTTTATCATGTCAGCGCCGACAACGCGTTTCCTTATCGGTTGTACAGCGGTCAACAGGAGAGCGGCTCGGTCGGCATCGCCAGTCGCGGCAATGATGGCGCGATCACTTTTCGCGACTGGCATCCAGTCGCCGCCGAGGAATACGGCTACGTTGTCGCCGATCCGTTGGATCCGGACATCATCTACGGCGGTAAGTTGACGCGTTTTGATCGACGCACCGGGCAGGCCCAGGGAATTTTACCGGTGCCATTGCGCTCTCCCGATTTTCGAATGCTGCGGACGCAGCCCGTCGTTTTTTCTCCGGTCGATCCGCACCTCCTTTTCTTTTCCGGGAACACGCTTTGGCAAACACGCGACGGTGGACAGAATTGGAACCAGATCAGTCCGGATCTCACGCGCAAGACTTACAACGTGCCGGCCAGCATCGGAAGATATCGCGACGACCCAACGGCACAGGCGAAGCAGCGGGGAGTGATTTATACCGTTGCGCCGTCGCCTATGGATGTGAATCGAATTTGGTGCGGAACCGATGACGGTTTGATACAGCTAACGACAAATGGGGGAAAAAGCTGGAATGATGTTACGCCATCTGCCATTTCGGCCTGGCAAAAGATCTCGATCATTGACGCTGGTCACTTTGATGACAACACCGCTTATGTCGCGGTTAACACCCTCCGGTTAGATGACGTACGTCCACACATTTATCGAACTCACGATTCCGGGAAAACTTGGACGGAGATCATTCAGGGAATCCCCGAGGGCCAGACGGTGAACGTCGTCCGGGAAGACACCCAGAGAAAGGGATTGTTGTTCGCCGGAACTGAGCGCGCCGTCTACGTCTCGTTTGATGACGGCGATAATTGGGAGTCGCTGCGATTCAATATGCCGGCAACCTCGGTTCGCGACCTTATTATTAAGGACGACGATCTGGCGGTCGCAACGCACGGTCGCGGCTTTTGGATTCTTGATAATATTACAGCGCTGCGGCAGTGGAATAGGAACCAGCGTGAGACGGTTCTGTTCAAACCTCAAATCGCCCTTCGAATTCGGTGGAGCCTCAACACCGATACGCCGCTTCCACCGGATGAGCCCGCCGGCGAAAATCCGCCTGACGGCGCGATGGTCGATTATTTTCTGGCGGAAGATTCACCGGTAACGCTGGAGATCAAAACGAAGAACGGTGAACTGGTGAGGCGTTACTCCAGCAACGACAGCCCCGTGCTCCCGGATCCGAAAAAACTGAAAATTCCAAGCTATTGGATCCGGCCGTTTGCCGCGCTTTCCTCGCACCACGGGCTGCATCGGTTCCTCTGGGACATGCATTACACGCCGCTCGCTGCTATCGAGCCGGAGTATCCGATGTCTGCCATTTACCGCGACACGCCCCCATCGCCAACCTCGCCTTGGGTGGTGCCGGGCGAGTACAGCGCGGTTCTAACGGCCGGCGGCAGGAGTTATACGCAACAATTGACTGTTAAAATGGATCCGCGCGTGAAAATGTCACAGGCGGAATTGCAGGAACAGCTGACATTGTCGCAGCAATTGTCCGAGCTGCGTGCCCGTCTCGAACCGATCGGAAAAGTCTTCGACTCGTTAGTCGAGCAATTGACGAAGTTACGGGAACAGTCGTTGCCCAAAAATGTCGAGGACAAATTGAATGGGCTGAACGCCAGATTAAAGGAGTTGGGACCGCCAAACGCGCGGCCAGGGGCGCCTCCTTCGCTTCATGCTTTGGATTCCGTAAGGGAGTTGTTCGGGCAGATTCAAGGAGTCGACGCCGCGCCCACCGGTTGCGTCAAAACGGCGATGAATGACGTGCGGGTTCAGGCAAGCGCACTCACGAAACGTTGGCAGGAAATCGTAGCGAAAGACGTGCCCGCGTTGGACCGGGAACTGCAAGATGCCGGCCTGCCTCGGCTTAGCCTTACGAAGTGATCACTGCACTGTATTCGATGATGCCGATCGGCGATGCCGTGATTCGCCACCTAACACTTCTTTGCAATCAATAATTAGATTGCGCGACGGACTCAACCTCCGGATCACATGTGGCGAGGCTTCTTCTTTGCAACCTCCTCCGGCTTCAGGGAACTTGCAGGTGGGCGCGGAGGCGTGAGAGTTGTGCCCTCGATATGACGTGCGGGGACTGTGTCCGCGAACGTAGGCAAGTTGTGCGCGCGGACGCGGGTCGCCGCCTCGAAACCCGAGGCGAGCTTAATCAAGGTCGGCTCGCTGAATGCCGTTCCAAAAAAGCTGATGCCGAGCGGCGCGCCGAAAACGATACCCGCCGGCACCTGCACAATTGGATATCCGGGTGCCGCCGCCAGGCCCGACGTCCCAAAGATGAAGTGATCGCCGTAGAGTAGGTCCGTAGACCAGGCGGGGTTATCTGTCGCTGATACTACCGCATCGAGGTTGAACCTCCTAATGGCTTTGTCAATGCCGTTCACACCGGCGTCGTGATCGATGGCCAGCGCCTGATTGTAGGTCATACCTCCAAAGGCGGGCTGCGGATCGTTAACGCCGGGAGCGAGCGAAGCGCAAAGGTCGAAGATGTCCTGATTGAAAAAGGGCATCTCGACGTCAGCATTGTTATTGTTGAAATCAATGGCGGTCTGCAGCGTCCCGCCTGCCACCGGGACGCCAACACGGGTCGCGAAGTATGCCCTTACGTCTCTGCGAAAGTCAAAGCACAGGACCAGCAATTCGCCATCAGCTGACGGGAAGGTGAAACCTGCGGCATCGAGATCGATCACCGTGGCACCAGCGGCTGTGAGCGCGTTCACTGCTTCCTCGAACGCATCGAGCACCTGCTGCGGTGTCGTTACGTTAGTGAAACCTGTTAGCCCAGCACGAGTCAAACCGAGTCTCGCTCCCTTGAGGCCATGCGGGTCTATGAACACCGTGTAATCGGTGGGGATGTTGTTGGGACGCGTCTTGCCTGTTCCCTGCCAGCCCAACGGAACTCCGCGCGTGGCGGGATCACGTCCATCGAAAGTACGGCTTTGAATGACGCCCAAAGCTGTGGCTGCATCTGCGACTGTGCGTGCATGGGGACCGACTGTGTCCTGGACATGCGAGATCGGCACGACACCAGCACGGCTTGTTAGACCCACGGTCGGTTTGATGGCGACGACACCGTTCGCATTACCGGGACACACTATGCTACCGTCGGTTTCAGTACCAAATGAGACCGCAGCAAAGTTGGCTGAAGCTGCCGCCCCCGAGCCTGAACTCGAGCCGCAAGGGTTACGATCAAGGCCGTAGGGGTTATTCGTTTGCCCGCCCCGACCTGACCAGCCGCTGGTCGATTCGAAGGATCGGAAGTTTGCCCACTCTGAAAGATTGGTTTTGCCGAGAATAACCGCGCCGCCTGCGCGCAAGTTCGCAGCGACGGTCGAGTCCTGCAGGGCGGGTCTGCCGAATAACGCGAACGACCCAGCGGTCGTTTGCATCTTGTCCCCGGTGTCAGTGTTGTCCTTCAGCAGTACTGGGATGCCATGCAGCGGTCCGAGCAGTTTACCCTGCTTGCGCAGGTTGTCCGCGCTTTGCGCCATTGCGAGCGCATCAGGGTTGAGCTCGATGATCGAATTGACACCGTGGTCGGAACCTCGCTGGTCGAGCGCATTGATGCGCGCGATATAGTAATTGGTCAGCTGTACTGACGTGAGTTTGCCCAAAGCCATTGCCGCCTGAAGTTGAGCGATAGTAGCTTCGTTGTGCTGTGTCGGAACGTTCCCGTTGTTCTGTGCTTGTAGTTGTAGCGTTAAGCTGATGCTGAATAATGTGAGTAGAATTTTTTTCATAGTAGGCCCCCTTGCTGTCGAAAATGCCGTGTATCAAATCGGGAAAGCGAAGGCAAGGCAAAAATGTGCTGACAGCAATGTCCAGAGAATTATCAGGTAATATCCTACATGCGTTTTATTTTTGGCAGGACGGCTTTCAGCGAATCTACTTTGATAAACCTCGCTTCTGGCTGGAGGCTGCTACGCGCGCGCGCGCGCATCATCTGCCTACCTTTCCCGGGGACAGGGACAACCCCGACGCTCATTTCTAAGGCACAACGCTGACTCGACCGCATCATCCTTTCTCAAAGAAAACGGCGAAGAAGAAGCTGCATAATATGTATAGCGCTTGCACTAACTACGTAGACTTCCTCGACGCTTATATGAGGCCCATGGCGAAACCATGGGCCTCATTTGGTCTTTGTTACGGTAACGGACTTGGCGTCCAGGACATAGCTAAAATAAATCGCGGATGCCCGATCAGGTATCGGCACCATCTCCGCATCCTGGACAAGGAAGCCCTTCAACGTTGGAGTTTGATACAGTAGTTGCATTGCACTTGGGAAAGTCCACGTGCCGAAGGTATCGGGAAAGCGATGCACTTTATCCACTTTCGAATACCGCAAAACAATTGCCGCAGGTAAACGGACGGTCGGTACCTGCGCTTTGATCTGGCTTAGGATTGCCGTGCTGGTGTCGGCCATCTTCATCCATCGATAGCTATGACTCCAGACCCTGGCGGCAAGCATAACGACGATGAAGACAACCGGAATTGCCGCCGCGAATGACTGTCTCGTTTGTTTGATCGTTCGCCTTGAAGCATTCAGCGCCCTCATGAATGCGCCCAGGAGGAGGGCCGCGCAGGCTCCGGCGAGATACATATAGATTCCCAACTTCACCCGCAGGAGCAGGAAGGGAGCGATGGCAACGAGGAAAAGTGCAATCGATAACAACGCGTCACGCAGGGAAAAAAAGGAAAGGTCTAAGCTGCGTGTCTGCAGGTAACAGGAGAAAGCAATCGCTGTCCCAATCAAACCGAGGCAGCCATACGTTCGCATTATATTGAATCCCAAGTTCTCGAATAAAACGTCGAACGACAGATCATAAGCGTAGTTTCTCTTCGCGTTAAAATCGATCGCTTCCGCGCCCGATCCCGCGCGCAGCCAGAAATACACACCAAGAAGGAACAGAAATGAAGTAAGCAAAAGAAGACAGCCAGGCCTCGTTAACTGTTTCTCAAAGAAAATAACGATAGCGACCGCAGCGACGACGGTTATGCCATCCTCCTTCGAAAAAATTGCGGCAGTCGTCAAAAGAAAGAGGCAGACGGCTGCTAGAAATCGGTAGCGATTCGTTCGCGTAAACCACAGGGTGGTATTAAGCGCGGCCAGATAGAAAAAAGCGACCAAAACATGGGCACGGGTGGCAATCCACATCGCCGCCCAGGTGTTTGCAGAAAAAAGCAGGGTAAATCCCAGTGCCGTCCATCCGGCCGCTGACTCGTCTTGGTACAAGGTCAGGGCCAGGCGATAAAGTAACAAGGTATTAGCAACGTACACGACGAAGTCGCCAAGCGCGAAAGGGAACGCGTTCATCCCCCAAAGCGACCAGTCCGTCTTATACCAAATCCAGGTTAACGGGGTGTAGAATGCGCCGTGAGCATGAGTTAATCCGAAAGAAAAGGGATGAAAAGCTAGCGTTGCCAGCAGCACAAAATCATCAAGAACGAATCCGTGCCCGATCATCGGCACAAAAAGCGCAACGTTGAAGCCGATGAGGAGGAGAAGATGAAGCTTGACGCGGTTACTCACAGCCATGGGCAAGAATCTAGGCCACCCGCCATCGGCTTGGCCAGCCCGGATGCTGGGATGCTAGAATGCTCGTTGTTGGTTGTTGGACGGTGGCTTCCTTTCCGAATTTGAGCGTTGGATACCAGCGTTCGCTGTTCGGCCTCCGACACTTGGTTTCTCCCGTTCTCCAATCAGGGCGCGAGCAGCGAGCGCCCAATCTCACTCAGCTTCGCGCAACCACACAACAACATCGCTTCATCCAACTCACGTCGGAGAATTTCCAAAACGTTGATCGCGCCTTCTTCGCCGCCAACGGACAGTCCCCATAAGATCGGTCGGCCGACCAACACCGCGCGCGCGCCAAGTGCAATCGCCTTGAGCACATCACTGCCGCGCCGAAGTCCACCGTCGACATAGACTTCGCAAAGATCGCCTACTGCGTCGACCACATACGGCAAGGCGTCGCAGGTGGCGGGCGCGGTATCAAGTTGTCGCCCCCCGTGATTCGAAACCACAAGTGCTTTGGCACCATGCTCGGCCGCGCGTCGCGCATCGTCAGCACGACACACACCTTTCACTACCACCGGCAAACGCGTCCATCCGCATAACCAATCCAAGTCCTCAAATCCCAGATCGCTCTTGAAGTTGTCGTGCACATAGGCGGCGAGGCCGCTACCACGAACTTCAGGTAAGTGCCCTTTTCCTAACGGCACTACGTTTGCCACGGTAAGACCTTGCGGCAAGGTAAAACGATTTCGCATATCGCGTTCGCGTGTGCCCAGGCCCGGCGCATCAACCGTCAGAACGATCGCTTCCGCTAAGAACGAACAGCGTCTCCGCCTTTCTGGCTGCTCTTGCCGTCGCGATCTCGCCCGCCTCGTTTGCGAGTTTATGGAATGCGGTTGGCGCAACCCCGATCGGCATGGAAATGGATTGGCCTAAAATTGTCGTGCGCAGATCGCGCTCACCGATTCCTGCGAGGACGTGGTAGTAAAGCTTCAACCGTCCCCAGCCCGCGATATTCTCACGCAGCGTAATCTCATTCAACGCCCCGCCCTCGAAGTAATCCAAAACCTCCTTCGGGAGTTCCCCGCGCGCCGCGCGATGATAATCGTGAACACTGAGCAACAACGGATCCATAATGGACACTAGCAGAAGGAAGAAAGGAGAAAGCAGAAAGTCGAGCGCGACGCCTGTCGCGTATGCGAAGCTTTTTTACGGGATTCGATGCTCGGTGTTCGCTTTTCATTCTCCCTTCTCTGTTCTTCCTTTTCCCGTAGCGCTATGGCAAAAAAGCAGCGCGACGTATGCCTTCCAATCTTTTCACCGAGCTGAAACGGCGCAACGTTCTCAAAGTTGCTCTGACCTACACTGTAATCGCCTGGCTGCTAATTCAGCTCGCCCTAATCCGCGCGCTTGAAGTCCCAGGCTGGGCGATCAAAACGCTGGTCGTGCTCCTGATCATCGGGTTTATCACGATCGTTTTCATCTCCTGGTTCTTCGAAGCAACGCCGGAAGGAATGAAGCGCACCGCCGACATTTCGACGACCGAAGTTCTCCCCACCTGGAGCCGTAAGAAATTTACCATCTTCATCGTCACTACCGCGCTGCTTGCGGCTGGTCTTCTGATCTTCGAACTTCTTCAACGCTAGCGCGGGTTAACTGTAGTCACGGCGCTCTATCGCCGGGTTGTCGGGACGCCTCGGCTGAGCGGGGCGGCTACAATTCAGTGGCTACGCTCATTTTAAGCTGCTCTAGCCAACTGCCGTAGTTTGTCCGCTACCGGACTCGAATTCGCTTACAACCAGCCACCGCTCTCGATGAAAGGGGCGATCATGTCCTTTTGGAATTTGTCGGTAACGATCGGCAATTGGTGCTGGTCGCGAATGCCGGTGTGCCAAACTCAGCGGTCACAAAGTTCATCGCCTCGAACCGGTTTCGGTGTGACTGCGTTTCAAATGTTCTCCTTCGCTGTGTTTGGCTTCGCGCTCATCTTCGGTCTGGTCGCGCGCACTATCCTGTGGTCGATTACTACCGCAAACAGTAGAGAAACCGATTACCAGAATTAGGAGTCTGCTGGGGAATGCCTGCATCCCTGGTGCCGCCTGGGTTTCTTCGCCTTCTCATTTTCAGGTAACAACTCCGTTAAATTTTCGGCGCTGACGTCGCAAAATGATGTGAGGTAATGCCTGTATGAAGAGTGCATCAGTCGTACTGGCTCGCGGATCTGGATTGTTCGGTGTCATCAGAACCTGGCCACCTGCAGGTCGCCTCTGATAGAGCAGTGGGGGACAAAGGACTAACGAGAAGTTGACCGCGACTCCGGCTCTCGATCAGGCTGCGGCCCTGGCGGCTCCTCGGGCCAGCTGTTGCTCATACATTTGGAGGTAGTCCTGAGCCATGTGCCGGTCCGTGAAGCGGTGTTCGAACTCTCGTCGACATTTTCTTCGATCAATCGAGCCGATCCGGTGCACCGCATCCACTGCTTCCTCAATCTCGTTAACAATAAAGCCGATTTTGCCGTCGACAATGATCTCCGGGACAGAACCGCAGGGGAATGCAATCACGGGTGTGCCGCAAGCGAGCGCTTCGATCATGACAAGGCCGAACGGCTCCGGCCAGTCAATCGGGAAGAGGAGCGCCGACGCTCCGCCCAGTAATTCATTTTTCTTTTCGTGGCCGACTTCCCCGATGAATTCGATCGACGGATGATCGAGCAGCTGTTTGATATGCTTATTAAAATAATAGCGGTCTACTCGGTCGATCTTGGCACAAATTTTGAGTTTGCGGTGGGCCCGCCGCGCAATCTCAATTGCTCGATCGACTCGTTTTTCGGGTGAGATCCGGCCGAGAAAGAGCAGATATTTTTCCGCTTTTTCGCGGAAGGTGAAGGAACTCGGCGGTAGCCCGTGATAAACGGTCCCGACCCAATTCGCTTGTGGTAGTGGTTTTCGTTGCGAATTGGAGATGGAAACGAGCGGCATCTCAGAAAATTCACTATAAAGCAAAGGCAGATCGGGCAGGTCGAGACGGCCGTGCAAGGTGGTCAATTGATTGAACGAACTTCGCCGCGAAAGCGGAAAATGAAGGTAATCGATGT
>QHPU01000066.1 GCA_003219175.1 Verrucomicrobiota bacterium
CGATTCGGTGCGACGTTTTTTCTTACGATTTGCTGCAAAAGGCGTGCTGCGAACCAGCTTTGTCGAGAGGACGTCGCGCCGGTCCTATTCGAAGCCGCGCGCCGTTATCACGATGCTCAAAAATGATATGTGAAAGTTCTACTGCTAATGCCCGACCATCTGCACATGCTGGTTGGCATTCCAGGAGATGCAAGCCTTTCAAATCTGGTCCGCGATTTCAAACGAATTACTGCCAGAATTGTGGGAATCCGATGGCAGCGAAATTTTTTCGATCACCGGTTGCGGCATGATGAAAGCGAAACTGAAAAATATGAGTACATCTGCCAGAATCCGGTCCGGGTAGGCTTAGCTCTTGCGGCCGATGAATGGCCCTACATCTTTATCGGCGAGCCGCCGTCGAGTTCACCACAGCCGCGCGAGGGCGATTGAGGTCAATCGCCCCTACCTGTCAGCCGTTGCGCTGGTGACGGCTCTAACGATTCGTCACTCATTCTTCTTGCCCCATTTGGCAAGGATCTCATCAACCATCTTTTTCGGGTCGCGACCACGCAGCATCGGATCGTCCTTATAATATTCAGCCCAGTAGAGAATGTCGCGGTAATCAGTTTGCGCCGCCTTTATGTAGTCACGGACTTTCTCGACGCCGCCTTCGCTTAACTGCAAGATATCCCATCTCACCCGATCGCTCTCCGGTCCGACATAGCTCTCAAGTAATTGAACCACAGCATCCCAATCCGAATCTTTAAACTCCCGACTGACACGCTCGAGTATCCGCTGCTCCATTGCCATCTGTAGACGGAATCTGCGATCTCGGCCAATTCCTCTACACTTTTCGTAAGACCCCGACCGATTGGCCCAGATTACCCGACGATTTCATTACCGTTCCGTTTTCCCACTTAATCTCTTCCGGAATTGGAAAGTGCCCTTTGTCGCCGTCGAAAAATGATTCCACCATCAGTCCGCTATGGCTTGCCCACGCCGTGAGCCCATCGCGATCGACAAATTGCGCTAGCGGTCCGCCGGGTTCTGCTCTCAGCGACAGTTTAAACGTTTCCCAGTGACATGGGATTCGAAACTCCAGGAACGATATGACGGCCCAGCCCCCCGGTTTCAGGCAGCGCGCTGCCTCCTGAAGATATAGAAAACTTTCCTCGTGTGTCGTGTGGGTAAGAACGGAGAAGAACGCGACGAAATCGGCCACATTGTCCGGACACGGGATGCGGATGCCTTCAACCAGATGGAATTCCCAATCATTTCGTCCGGTCGACGCCTTAGCCGACTCAAGCAATCGCGGAACGACATCAGTTCCAACGTAGCGAATGCTCTTATCACTCGCCAACTGCTGGGCCAGTCGGCCGCTTCCGCAACCGACATCGATGACGAGATGCCCGCTGCCTAGTCCCAGCGAGCGCAGTAGGTAATACTCCAGTTTACCGACTGCATCGAATTCGCCGCCGACCGCAAGCCGCATCGCTTCGTCTTTGCAATCGACGCGTTGTTCCAGTCCCCGAACGTGTTCGATATAGGCTTGGTTGCGGAAATTCTCTGGCATCGCAATAGCGTGGCGAGAACAATGTGATCCAAGACCACCGCGATTGCCAGTTCAGAGGTTTACTGCGGAATCAATTATCGCGCTTAATTCACCGTGCCGCTGATTGAATTTCCGCCCGCCGGGGGTGACCGAGGTTTCACAGTCGCCTTATCTGCAACGATTGATTCTGATTCGCGGCATTTCAGCAGTGAAACCGATCGTCGGCCGGCGTTGGTCATGGGCGAGCATCCACAATCACCGATCGGCATCTTCTCGATCGCACGAACGCGATTACAATCGGTGCCTTCACTACGGTGGCGGGATTTCAGTCGCAGTTCATTTCGCACACCATTAACATCAAAGAGAATCAACAGACATCCCGTCCGATCAGCATCGGCGATTACTCTTTTGTGGGCAGCAACAGCGTGTTAGTCGGTGGCGCAGCTTTGCCAAACTGTTGCGTGTTCTGTGCGAAATTGCTCCTGAACATGGCTTACACTCCGACGCATCGCCTCTATGGTAGAGTTCCGGCGCGCAAGCTCAGTTCTTATCGCCCGATTCCGGCTATTTCAACCACCGCCAGGGTTTCGTTATCTAACTAAACTTGAGAGTTCTGCAAACAGTGCAGACGCTGAATCCCGAAAGGGGCGGCGTGGCTCGTGCTGTAATCTCGTTAAGCAAGGGATTGCAGCAACACGGCGTGCAAACTGAGATCGTCGCGTTGGATAAATCGGACTCACCTTGGTTGCGTGGTCAAACGGTTGCCGTGCACGCTCTCGGTGAGGGCCTGACCAACTATCGTTACTCGCGCGCCTTCTCCGCTTGGCTTAGGGAGAATGGCAAGAAGTTTGATTGCGTCATCGTTCACGGAATCTGGCAACACCACAGCTTTGCGGTGCGGCAACGGTTTCACAAAACCGCGACGCCATATTTCGTTTTCCCACACGGGATGCTCGATCCCTGGTTCAAGCGCACTTTCCCTCTCAAACATCTAAAAAAATGGATCTACTGGCCATGGGGCGATTATCGGGTGTTGCGCGATGCTGCGGCGGTAATTTTTACCTCGGAGGAAGAACGTTTGCGAGCACGGCAATCCTTTTGGCTCTATCGCGCGAAAGAGAAAATTTCGCCCCTCGGTATCGAACAACCGCGCCGAGCCGGACCGGAAGCGCGTAATCTGTTTCTTGCGAAATTTCCTGAAATCGAGAAAACGCGAATGCTCTTTTTTCTCGGCCGTATTCATCCGAAAAACGGCTGCGATCTGGCGATTGACGCTCTCCCACGTCGTGCTTCCGAGGAGCAAGTTACGCTCGTCCTGGGCGGCCCCGATCAGGGTGGCTGGACGCAGCAGCTGCGCGAACGTGTTGCGCGGATGGACATCGCGCCGCGCGTTACTTTTGCCGGTATGCTGGAAGGTTCCCTGAAGCGCGGAGCCTTTGAAAATGCCGACGCCTTCATACTACCGTCGCATCGTGAAAACTCTGAGATCTCCGTGATTGAGGCACTCTCTTTTGGGCTGCCGGTTTTGATCTCGAACCGCGTAAATATCTGGCGCGAGATTGTCGCCGACCACGCCGGTTACGTTGAACCCGACGATTTGGCCGGGACGACGCGCTTGATCGAGCGCTGGTTGCACACCTCGCCGGATGAACAAGATTTGATGCGCGTAAATGCCCGGAATTGTTTTCTGCGTCGCTTCGAGATCAACCGCGCTGCTGCTTCCCTGCTTGCGATTTTGCAGGCACAATGAAAATACCATTGTGCCTGGCGCGTTTTCTTCCGCTCCCTCCCATGTTGGGCGGGGCGGTTGAGAAGAGCTGGTTCGCGCTCGCGAAATTCACCATCACCTACGCACCCAGCCAGAAAAGTCCGGGGGTAAGGCAGATCTCACAGATTAATAACAGTCGTCGAAGACCCTCGGACTGTTGGGGGAGCATCGCTGAAACCGGGCTGGCGTGGCATGAAGACTACGTGATGGCCCGCTTCACTTCAACTCATGGTGGTGTGCAGCAGTCCCCAATTTACAACGAAAGCGAACTTCGGCTGATAGAGCGCCGCTAAAGAAATCGCTGCAGCGAGACGGTAGCGCGGTCTACGAGTGCCGTTCCAATTGTAAAGTTCGATTCCTTACCGCACACTAGCTTTCGCGCGTCTCTCCGCTGATCGAAAATCGCATGGAAGAAACCAACGCCAGCGCTATTACCCACCATCCCGTGCCTGCGCAATGGGCGCGGAGCTTTTTCATCGCGCTGCTTCCGGTCTTTGCAGTTTTTCTCGGCGGCGCGACCAGCAAGTGGGCCGAAGGCATCGTCGTCGCCTTATTGGGTCTCTTCCTGATCTTCCAACCTCCACGCCGCTCCTTGGGCTGGAAGATTAACACCGTCTTCTTTGCTTTCGCGCTCTGTAGCCTGGTCAGCTTTCTGCCGCAGGCCTGGTTTTTCACGCCTGATTGGCGGACCGCACTACAAAACGACTTCGGGATAAAATTGCCCTCTACCGTTACTCCTCAGCCGTGGGTCACGCTCGGTTGCTTCGCCAGTCTCGTTGCCGCTCTATGCTGGCTCTACCGCGTCTCGGCCCAGGAACTCGAATTGCGGGTCGCGCGTTTCCAGCTGCGACTCTTCGCGGCCGGGATTGTCGCGATCGCCGCGCTCAGTATCCTGGTCTACCTCACGCGTCAATCCGTCCCCTTCTGGAGAAACGAGCGCAATTTTGGCCCGTTTCTGAATCGCAACCAAACTGCCGATCTCTTCGGCCTCACTTCCGTTCTCATTCTCGCCTCGGGTCAGGATGACATTCGGCACGGCCGGAAACGCTGGGTCTTCTGGATCATCGCCCTTGCTATCGTCATTGCCGCGATCTGGCTCAATTTTTCCCGTGCCGGAATTCTCATTCTCGTAGCTTCGAGCGCAATCTGGATTGCGACTGTAGCATTGCGTCTGGGCGCCCCCGCCCGCGCCGGCGCTGCCTGCCGCATCTCGTTAGCTGTTTCATTTCTCCTGATTCTCGTTAGCGCGCTCCTGCTTGCCGGCGGACCGACGTTGGAGCGTTTTCATTTACAAAAATTCGCGGGCAGCGGTTTCCCAGCCGATTTTCGATGGTTGATTTTTCAGGACGCCTGGCAGTTGATTCGCTCCTCACCGTGGGTTGGCCTGGGGATGGGTAATTTCGAATCGGTTTTTGCCATCTTTCGTAATGTTTCGCGCGGGACGACCCGTTCGCTTCATCCCGAGAGCGATTGGTTTTGGGTTTGGTCGGAGATGGGATGGTTGGCGATCCCGCTTATTATACTGGGCGCGCTATTGCTGATCCGGCGCGTCGCCCCGTTGGAAGTTGGAACCAACCAGCGCTTCCGTCTCGCCGCCTTGATCGGCGCGCTGATTTTTGCCCTGCATGGTCTGGTTGATGTTTCGGGACATCGCGTAGGTACGGCCTATTCCGCATTGTTCTTACTCGGACTTTCTCTGCACCGGCCAACGAAGCTGCTGTGCTCAAAAATTACAGAATGGACTTTCCGGGTTCTGGGACTTGCCCTTTTCACAATTGGTCTCTCCTGGGCCGTTGCGTGGCGTTCAATGGCGATGTTGCCGGGCGCGGTCGGTGCCAACAATGCCAAGCAACTCGCCGTCGTCGCGAGTCGCGGCCACAATTTTGTCGAAGCGATCAACCTGACGACGCGCGCGTTGGACTGGGCGCCGCTCGATTGGGAACTGTATTATTTGCGCGGTGCCGCCGAGGTTGCGCAGCGCGAGTCCGAGCAGAAGGCGATTGATGATTTTCGCCGGGCGCGATTTCTGGAGCCGAATTCCGAGTCGGTGCCGTTGCAGGAAGGTTTCATCTGGCTCCGCACCAGACCGGATCTGGCGGAGATGGCATGGCGGGAAGCGCTGCGCCGCGCCGGGGCACAACGCAAGGATGTATTCCGCAACATTATGTTTACAGCCGACCTGCGGGATCCGACTGCGCGTGCGATTATTCGCCGGCTCGCTTTCAGCGAACACGACCTCGCGCTCGCCTATTTCGAAGAATTGAACGCTCAGGAATTTCGGCCTGCTTTCAGCAAATTTTTCGATGCCGATCCGGATCTGACTGCGATGACGCCGGAGGAAAAACGCGAGTTTTTCCAGCTTTGGGACAGCCGGGGCGACATCAACGCACTCGTCGCGGTGGTGAACAAACATCCCGAATGGTTGCAATACACCTGGCGCGCCGTTGCCAAACATCGCGCCAGCTCGGGTGATTTCCGTGGTGCCTGCGAATTGATGGAGAAATATGATAGCAAAACTGTTTTGCCGCCGGAAGAAACCGGCCAGTCACTCGAGCGTTTGCGCGACCGGGTGTATCGCGGCACCAACGATTTTTCCGCCGCCTACACCCTCTATCGTCAGCAAGTGAGTCACGGATCGATTGACGACGCGCTTGCCACCATTCGGCACTTTACCTTTAACCGGAATCCGCCGGTCTATTTCTATTTGTTGGAAGCCCAGGCGTGGGCGGCGAAAAATAATTGGGAAAAATCCTGGAATGCGTGGAACAAGTTCGAGGACGTAAAGCAGAAGTAATATTTGTCGCATCTGTCCCATTGGTCCCCTAAGGCCGTGTGCTGCGACACTGCCTAATGCCCGGCGGTTGGCGAAACTGACATCGAATAAGTGATGAAACCGCAGATAACGGTCATTACCACCATGGCGAAGATAAAAATACTGTCGGCGGCGCGTTCAATTTGATGCCTGCGCCGAAAACTACGCGCTCGCAGGGCGGCATAGGAAAGCAAACAGGAAGTAAGAAACAGGAGCGCGTCACTGGCGAGAAAATCGTCGGCTAAGGTATCAGCCTTGCCAAGCGTAATGACGACGCGAATCAGTCCGATCACTGTCAGGCAAACGCCCACCATCGCCGATGAGACGGTGAAAATGTGAATGCAAATATCTTCTTCGAGCTTTTTTCCGTTGTTGTCCGAGGCCATTCCACCTTCGACACTCAAATTCGCTCCGCGTTAACTGAAAAATATGCTCACCTTCAAGCCTGCGGATGCGGGACCGAGGGATCCCGTTGAAGTTATCTTAAAGCTCGCGCCCCGAGATTAGTTGACTTCGCTCGGGGTTACGAACGTGCCGCTAGTCTATTCCGTAAGCGCGGCCTGAGCGGCAGCGAGACGCGCGATGGGGACGCGGAATGGACTGCAACTGACATAGTCGAGGCCGAGGCGATGACAGAATTTCACCGAATCCGGATCGCCGCCGTGTTCGCCGCAGATGCCGAGCTTGATTTTTGATCGGGTCTTGCGGCCTTTCTCGATCGCGATTTGCATCAATTGCCCGACACCGTTTTGATCGATCGTGGCAAAGGGATTGCGCTTCACGATTTCCAACTCGGCGTAGTGCGGTAAAAACGAGCCGCTGTCGTCCCGGCTCATCCCGAGCGCAGTCTGAGTGAGATCATTGGTGCCGAAGCTGAAAAACTCCGCTGTTTTGGCGATCTCATCAGCGGTCAACGCGCCGCGCGGCACTTCAATCATGGTGCCGACCAGGTAATTCAGCTTCACTTTTTTCGCGGCCTGAACTTCCTGCGCGACGCGATGCACGATCTCGACCTGCAAGTCGAGTTCTCGTTTAAAGCCAACCAGCGGAATCATCACTTCCGGATTTACTTTGATCCCGCTCTTCTGCACTTCCGCCGCCGCTTCGAAAATCGCCCGCGCCTGCATCTCCGTTACTTCGGGGAAAGAAATTCCAAGTCGACAACCGCGATGGCCGAGCATCGGATTCTGTTCGTGTAGTTCATGTACGCGCCGCGCGATTTCGTCTGCGCTCACACCGATCTTGTCCGCGAGCGCGCTTTGGGCGGCGTGATCCTGCGGCAGAAATTCGTGCAAAGGAGGATCGAGCAGACGAATTGTGGCCGGTCTT
This sequence comes from Verrucomicrobiota bacterium, assembly GCA_003219175.1. GTDB lineage: Bacteria > Verrucomicrobiota > Verrucomicrobiia > Chthoniobacterales > UBA10450 > AV69. The sequence goes on from QHPU01000066.1 coordinate 7,441, forward strand.
CCTTTGAGCGCTTTGAAAATGCCGGCGAAATCGCTCTTTTGATACGGCAACAATTTCGTCAGCGCTTTTTGCCGATCATCCACTTTACGCGCCAGGATCATTTCGCGCATAGCATCAATGCGATCGCCCTCGAAAAACATGTGTTCAGTCCGGCAAAGACCAATGCCACTGGCGCCGAACGCGACCGCATTTTCCACCTGTTCTGGCGTGTCGGCGTTAGTCCGTACACTCATGCGGGTGACTTTGGCACACCAATCCATCAGCCGATTGAAATTGCGATACGTCTCGGCCTTCTGCGCGATCTTATCGCCATGGAGCAATCCTTGAATAATTTCCGATGGGGCGTTCCGCAGTCGATCTGCGTAAACCGTCCCGCTCGTCCCGTCGATCGAAAGGTAATCGTCGCCTTCACGAAACACGGTGCCGTTGACCGACATCGTTTTCGCGCGGTAATCGATGTTCAGCGCCGAGGCGCCGCAAATGCACACTTTACCCATTTGCCGCGCGACCAGCGCCGCGTGCGAACTGACGCCGCCACGAGCGGTCAGAATTCCTTCTGCCGCGATCATGCCGCGCAAATCTTCCGGCGAAGTCTCGACCCGCACGAGTAGCACTTTCTCGCCCTTATGCGCAGCAGCGGCGGCGCGATCGGCGTTGAAATAAACTTTGCCCGTTGCCGCGCCAGGCCCGGCCGGAAGTCCGCTGGCGATCGCCTTAGCGCTCTTGAGGGCATTGCGATCGAAGACCGGCGCCAGCACCTGATCGAGCTGATCAGCCGGCACCCGCATAATCGCGGTTTTCCATTCAATTAACTTCTCGCGCACCATGTCGCAGGCGAATTTCACTGCCGCTACGCCTGTGCGTTTTCCGTTGCGGGTTTGCAGCATGAAAACCTTCCCATCCTGAATGGTGAATTCGAAATCCTGCACATCCTTGAAATGCGCCTCGAGCACATGCCGGATCCGCTCCAACTCGACGAGCGCTTTGGGCAGATGTTTTCTCAAGTCCGCGACCGGTTCCGGTGTGCGGACGCCGGCGACGACATCTTCGCCCTGGGCGTTGATCAGAAATTCGCCGTAGAACACTTTCTCGCCGGTAGCAGGGTCGCGGGTGAACGCGACGCCGGACCCGGAGTTGGCGCCGGTGTTACCGAAGACCATCGCCTGCACGTTCACCGCTGTGCCCCATTCTTGCGGAATATTGTATTTCCGGCGATAAACGATGGCGCGATCGTTCATCCACGAGCCGAACACAGCGCCGATCGATCCATAGAGTTGTTCCCAGGGATCGTTGGGAAATTGTTTGCCGGTCCGCTCATTCACCAGTTTCTTGAAACGCGCGACTAGCTCTTTCATGTCACCTACGCTCAGTTTGGTATCGTCGATATCCTCATGATGACGCTCGTGCTTGACTTCGTGGATCACTGTCTCGAACGGCTCGTGATCTTCGTCGGGACGTTTTTGCACGCCCATGACCACGTCGCCATACATCTGGATAAAGCGCCGGTAACAGTCCCACGCGAAACGTTCGTTATTTGTCGCCTTCGCTACTGCTACCACTGTTTCATCGTTCAGGCCGAGATTGAGGATGGTGTCCATCATTCCCGGCATTGAATCGCGTGCCCCTGATCGGACCGCCACCAGCAACGGCATCGCCTTGGTGTCGCCGAAGGTCGTACCCAAGATCCGTTCCATCCGGCGAATCCCTTCTTCCACCTCTGACCGCATCGCAGCGGGATAGCCGCGGTGATGCGCATAGAAATAAGTGCAGACTTCCGTCGAAATCGTGAACCCCGGCGGTACGGGCAAACCGATTCGGGTCATTTCGGCCAGATTCGCGCCTTTGCCGCCGAGTAGCCCTTTCATTTTTCCGTTCCCGTCGGCTTTACCTTCGCCGAAGTAATAAACGGACTTCGCGGCTTTGCCTCGCCCCTCGCCGCGGCGAGCAGACCGTGAGTCCGTCCGATGGCGGACTTTGGTTTTTTGTTTTGTCCGACGCGCAGAGGTCGGCCGGCCAGCTGCGCGGTGGGAAGCAGAAGATTTTCGAGGCATGAAAGGGAGAAATTGTGACCGGAGCGCGGCAAAATAGTTCCGCGACTCGGCGTGTCAACGCGCTCTCAGCGCGATGTTTCTATTCGAGTCGTGAGGAATGATATGCCGGTGCTTGCTCGGTAGCGGCAAGCACGTCGTCAATGGCGGCAGTGAACTCGTTCGTCCCGGTACTCGGGACGATGATGGTATTTCGCCGGCCATGGGCTTCCTCGGTAATGCGAAGGAATCTTCCTCGATCGTTTTCACGGAATTCCACATAGAAGTGCTTCCGCTCGATCTGGACCTCCTTCGTTTCGATAATATTGTCCATGTCGGGCCGGAGTTTGGCAGGCTGTCGAGCTTTGTGGAAGCAAAAAATTCGCTAAATTTCACGACCCAAAAGGCTAATGTTTGGCCCCGACTTCGTCACCGGTGGCGTTTGCGCAGTGGTCGATCCGGGCCTGGTCTCAGATCAGCGATCACAAAATCAATTTGTCGCTTAAATTGATCTACCCGAGCGACATGCACGCGCAATCTATCGCCCACGGCGAAGCGGCGGCGGCGTTGTCGCCCGACAAAACGCCGCTGGCTCGACGAAAATACGTAAAAGTCATCCGCCAAGGTCGAGACGTGGACCAAGCCCGTCAGCAAGATTTCCGGCAGCTCGACCAGGAGACCGTAGTTGCGGACATCGATCACAACAGCGTCGAATATTTGCGGATCGCGCGCCTGCAACTGTAACTCGAAAAATTCCAACTTTTTCATTCTTACGGCATCGATTTCGGCTTCGGCGGCGTTCCGTTCCGTGTCGGAAATGTGATCAGCGATGGCCGAGAGCTGCGAGGTCGCCCGAGAACTTCGGCGCGAGATATTGCGAGCGGCTAGCGCGCAATGGACTTCGAGATCGGCATAGCGCCGGATCGGACTGGTGAAATGGGCATAGTTGGCTTTCGCCAGACCATAGTGACCCAACGGCGTCGTGGCATAACGTGCGCGCTTCAAACTCTTGAGCAGCGCAATCTTGAGCGGATGCTCTTCCGCAGTTCCCCGAATCGTCGTGAGTAATTTTTGCACCTCGCCACGGTGCGTCAGATCACCGACCCGAATTCCGTGGGCCAGCACAAATTCACGAAATTCGCCCAGCCGCTCCGCCTCGGGATTTTCGTGCACGCGGTAGATCGTCGGGATCCCGCGGTTCTTCAGTTCCCGCGCCACTGCTTCGTTTGCCGCCAGCATGAATTCCTCGATCAATTGATGCGACTCATCATTCTCGACTCGCTCAAACCGAATCGGCTTCCCCTTTTTATCGACGACCACCTTTACCTCCGGCATGTCCAGATCGAGGGAACCGTGCTCGAAGCGTTTTCTGCGCAACAACGCGGCCAGCTTCCACGCCGTGTGCAACCGTTCGCTTACTTCGTCGTGCGCTGAACCTTTTAGGATTGCGAATGCCTGTTTGTAGGTCAGCCGATGCGCGCTGCGGATAACAGTCCGCGCAAAACGGGTTTGACGCACCCGGCCGTGGCGGTCGAATTGCAGGAAAACGGAATGGGTCAGGCGATCTACATGCGGATTCAAGCTGCAAACACCATTGCTCAACCGCTCGGGCAACATGGGAATCACCCGATCGGGCAAATAAACACTGTTGCCGCGACGCTGCGCTTCGCGATCGAGGGCGCTGCCGGGTCGGACATACGCGCTCACGTCCGCGATGTGAACGCCAAGCTGCCAGCCGCCTTTGATTTCTTCGACCTGAATGGCGTCGTCGAAATCGCGGGCGTCATCGGGATCGATCGTGACGATGAATTGCTGGCGTAGATCCTCGCGACCGTCGATCTGAGTGACGGTTTCCGGAATCGCGGAGGCTTCCTCGAGAACCGCCTTTGGAAATTCGACGGGCAGATGGTATTTCCGGATGATCGAGAGGATGTCGACACCGGGCGCAGAGCGCGGGCCGAGCAGCTCGGTGATTTTCCCTTCCGGGTTAACATGCCGCGATTGCCAGGCTTCGAGTCTGACCACGACTTTGTCGCCGGGACGGGCGGTCTGTGACCGCCGACCTGCCATTACCATCGGCATTTGCACATAAATGTTGTGAACCAGTCGTGGGTCGTCGGGCACGACGTAGAAGAAATTGCGCGTCTGTTGCAAAGTGCCGACGAAGGTCTCGTTTGCGCGCGTCAGAATCCGGATGATGCGGCCTTCCGCCCGCGGTGTGCGTGCCCGAGAAAATTCGGCGCCGCGAATAATCCGTGCGACTACACGATCGCCATGCATGGCCGTGCCGGTGTTTTCAGCCGCGATGAAAAGATCGGCCTGGCCCGGTTTTTCATTGGTGAGAAAAGCGTAGCCGGCCTCATGCACACTCAACGTTCCGGTCAGGAGATCCGCTGCATCCGGCTGGACGTATCGATTTTTCCGGATTCGAGCGATTTCGCCTTCTTGTTCAAGATCGCGCAGTGCGCGGCGCACCTCATTTCGTTGTGCCGCGCCGTAACCGAGCGCGTTTGTGATTTCGATTTTGTCGAGCGGCCGATATTTAGGATCACGAATGAGCCGTAGGATTTCCGCTCGTAGCTCCGCCTTTATTTTCGCCGCCATTGGTGACGCAAGGTTGCGTTGTTCGGTTCTTCGCTCCAGTAGAAGTTGCCGGAGGTTAGGCTTCTAGCCTGACTTGGCCGACATGCTTCCAGCGTGTCGTTGTCTGGTGCTAGAATTTCGAAGGGCAAGATGCTCGTCGGCCGAGACAGGCAACATGCCCATCTTCCGTCCAGAGATCGTGCCGAATGGCTCTCCCCTTGACCGCATCCAGCGGCGGTCAAAGTTTGCTCAATGAAACCGATCTCGTTCGCCCTCGCGATTTTCGTTGGAACAATCGTCAATATGAATGCGGCTTCCTCCATATCGGTCACCACGCCTGCTTTCCAGGCTGGCGGCGACATCCCTGCGAAATTCACGTGCAATGGAGCAAACGTGAATCCGCAACTGAAGATCGACCGCCTACCCAACGAAGCAAAGTCACTTGTCTTGATCGTCGATGATCCGGATGCGCCGCGCGGTTTATTTACGCATTGGATCGTCTGGAACATCGATCCGAAAACGACCGATATCGGGGAGAATAGCGCGCCGGCGGGCGGGGTTCAGGGCACAAATGATTTTGGAAAACGCAGTTACGGTGGTCCATGCCCGCCTTCCGGAAGCCATCGCTACTTCTTCAAAATCTTCGCGCTTGATACGAAACTAGACTTGAAACCGAGCGCGCGGCGCACGGATTTGGATGCGGCAATGCATGATCACACCCTAGCACAAGGCGAATTGATGGCTCGCTACTCGCATAAGTAGCACTGGCATCTTGCCTGCGAGGCCAACGGGCGTTTCTCCGCCCGTTGCATTCGCTCACCGTCGCGACCTCGAATAATTCGCCGCGCGTGGTAGTCTCACTTATATGGGTGTGACGACATGGAAAATCGGCGGCGAGATTTTCGATTTGTCTACCCGCGGCTGGATCATGGGCGTCTTGAACGTCACCCCCGACTCGTTTTCCGATGGCGGGAGATTTTTTCAGACACCACAGGCCCTCGCCCAGGCAAGAAAAATGATCGCGGCGGGTGCCAACATCATCGATGTCGGCGGCGAATCGACCCGTCCGGGCGCCGATCCGGTCGATGTCGCGGAAGAAAAACGTCGCGTCATTCCTGTTGTTAAGGAGCTCGCCGGCGAAGCATTAATTTCAATCGATACCTCGAAGGCGGAAGTGGCTGCCGCCGCTTTGGATGCCGGGGCGAAAATCGTCAACGATGTCACCGGCGGTCGCGGCGACGAGGCAATATGGCCGCTACTTGCCGAACGGGGCGCGGGTTTCATCATCATGCACATGCAAGGCACGCCACGAACAATGCAACGCACGCCTTCCTACCGTGATGTCGTTGCCGAAGTGGCCGATTTTTTTCGACAACAATATGCCTGCGCCCTAGAGTTCGGCGTTGATCCAATGACGCTCGCGTTCGATCCGGGAATCGGGTTCGGAAAAACGCTCGGGCACAATCTCTCGTTGTTGAAAAATCTGCCGCGCCTGCGCGTTCATGATCTGCCACTTGTAATTGGAGTGTCGCGCAAGTCTTTCCTCGGCAAGATTTCCGGGCACAACGGCTCGATCCACGATCGGCTTTCGCCCACGATCGCGTTTACCTCCTTGCTGCGAATGAACGGCGCCGATGTTTTGCGCGTGCATGATGTAGAAGAAAATGTGGAAGCCTTGCGCGTCGCCGACGCGCTTCGGAGTGCGCCATGATCGATCGCATCGTACACCTTATCGTCCTCGGCTGGCGCAGCGCCTTCGAGATCGTGCTGCTGACGGTGGTAATCTATTATGGTTACCTCTATTTCCGCGGCACTCGGGGTGCGAAAGTTTTGACCGGACTGGCCATTGTCTTCCTCGCACTCACCCTGATTTCGACGCTCCTGAAACTCGCCGTCATAGGCTGGATCATTCGCAGTTTCTCCGTCTTCCTCGCCATCGCTCTCGTCGTCATTTTCCAACCCGAACTTCGACGTGCCCTGGCGGCATTGGGCGGCCATCCCATTTTCTCGCTCGCCGGCGAAAAGCGGGAAATGGTGCACGATCTCGCCGAGGCTATCACTCAGCTTTCGAGTAAACAATTCGGTGCCCTGATCGCGATCGAACGCGACACTTCCATCCGCGTTTATGAAGAAACCGGCGTTCAACTCGAAGCCGATTTCTCCGTCGAGCTCCTCCTCACGATCTTTCATCCAAAGACTGCTTTGCATGATGGTGGCGTCATCATTCGGAACGGTCGTGTGGCGTCGGCGGCGTGCATTTTCCCAGTCAGTCAGCGCGAAACTCTCGATCGCAGTCTCGGTTTGCGACATCGCGCTGGATTGGGATTAACCGAGGAATCCGACGCCATCGCGATTGTGGTCTCGGAAGAGACAGGGGCAATTTCGATTTGTCATCGCCGCCGAATCGAGCGTGATTTCACTCCAGAAACATTCCGCAAACGAATCGGCGAAATTTTGCTGCAAGGGCCTTATGATGAAGAAACTGATTCTGAGAAACTGGCAGGCGAAGATCATCTCGCTCCTGCTCGCGAGCACGCTTTGGTATCTGATCAAAAAGAACGTGGCAACGACCCCATCGCCGTCTGAGGAGCCCCCCGCGGCGGAACAATCGCGTTAGTGCTTCGGTGGCGCAGGCATCTAACGCCAGTCCGGTCGAAGACTCGCCGTGGAGAGCATCCTCTGTGGGGGGCCAACGGGAATTGGGTCCGTGCCCAATCGCTAGCGCAAGAAGCGCGCGAGATTTTCGTCTTCCCAACGCCGGGCGCGTTTGTAGAACCGAAATTCGCGTTCGCGCCGATTGAATTGCTCGGTGTGAACACAACGCCGACCATTCCCTTGCGGTTTGTCCGGCACGACGGCGTGCAACATTTCGTGATAAAGAATGTATTCGAAGAACCAGAGCGGAACGAATTTTTGATCGAGCCACGGATTAATCCGAATCACACGATCTTCTTCTTGGATTGTGCCGAAGATAAAATATTCTTTCGGACGCTCCCGACGTTTCCGGCCCCAAACGACCTTGTAACCGCGCAGACGATTACTGAAATGACGCGCGTTTATTTTGTCGAAGACACTGCGCAAATCGAAATAGCGTCCTTCAGTTTCCAGACTTAACTGGCGCTGCAGTGGCAATCGCGATCTTGCTATTTTTCGTTTTGCCCGTCTGGCCATATTCCCTTTTAAGAGCCCCGATTGGTCGTGCGGGACACCTTAATTGTACGCAACTGCGAATCTGGAAACAACTAGGCTGAAATTATTTTTTCTAGACGCGCAAGCTACACAACATTAGGAGCTTGTAAGACCATCCGAAATGGGCGAACTTATCAAAAATGCGAGAAAAAACGCTCTTTGATTCGTGTTATTTCACACAAGTTCCAGCGCCGCAAGAGCTTCTCCCGAGAGAGGAGTGTTTGCGGCGAATATCGGTAAGTCCGGCAGCTGTCTGGAAGTTAGGCATCTTTGCCCGCCGATGCTGAATTCGACATGCTGGAAGCATGCCGACCGAGGTCCGAGCCTGACTGGCGAATGGCTGGAAGCTTAACTTCCACGGCGGCGGGTTTACCTCTTGCTTCTCCTATATATATTCCGCACGCGGGCGGATCGAAGGACAAGGTGACTCCATTTCTCAGAAAGATTCTCGGGCTTAACTGGCTGCTCATGGCCGTCATGCTTGCCCTCGCCGCCTTTGGCGTAATCGCGATCTATAGCGCGACCTATATGCGGGAGGATCCGCTTGCCGCCGAGTTTTGGCGTAAGCAGGCGAACTGGGTCGTCGTCGGATTTTTCGCCTTCATTATCGTGAGTTTGATTGACTACCGCTGGGTCCGGTGGGGTGCGCTGCCGATGTATCTCGCCGGGCTGGGATTTCTAATTCTGACGCGATTCATCGGGCATAAGGTTTATGGCGCACGCAGCTGGCTGAGCATTGCCGGGGTCAACTTTCAACCTGCCCAGCTCGCCGTCATCGCCGGCATCATGGTGATCTCGCTATTCCTGAGTCAGTTCCGGCAAATGCATCCCATGCTACGCCTGACTCTTTGTGGCGCCGTCGTCGGCGCCCCGTGTTTGCTCATTTTAATGCAACCGGACCTCGGCGAATGCATCATTTGGGGTCCGGTGCTAATGGCGCTGCTTTTCGTGGGTGGAATTCCTGTGCGTTATCTGATTTGCATCATTCTGATCGTGATCGCGTTTATTCCCATCGCGATTAATCTCGGACTCAAGCCGTATCAGCAGGAAAGAATTACCGCGTTCATTAATCCCGACATCGATCGCCAGGGTTCAGCTTGGGCGATTAATCAGTCGCTTATCGCCATTGGCTCGGGTGGTTGGTCCGGGAAAGGATTCAAAGCGCCGAATACGCAAATCGAGCTGGGTTTTCTTCCTGCTACCGCGGTGCACAACGACTACATTTTTTCCGCCGTCGGCGAGCAGTGGGGTTTTGTGGGGGGAATGTTCTTGCTCGGTGCCTTCGCTTTACTGCTCTTAACGTGTCTGTTCGTCGCTTTTTGTGCCGGTGATCAATTTGGACTCTTATTGGTGGTCGGAATCACCACTCTCATTTTCACCCACATTTTTCAGAACATCGGAATGACGATTTCGCTTTTGCCGATTACCGGCGTTCCACTTCCTCTCATCAGTTACAGCGGATCGTTTGTCCTGATGATCATGTTCGGCCTCGGCATTGTGAACAGTGTTTGGGTTAACCGTCGGGGCGACTTGCGCTAAAGTGAGCGGCGTTGTCTGCTCACCAATGGCTACGGACTACAAGGTCAAACTCGAAATCTTTGAGGGCCCACTCGATCTGCTGCTGTATTTGATCAAGCGCGACGAACTCGACATTTACGACATCTCGATCGAGCGCATCACCCGGCAATACCTCGAGTACCTCGAAGCGTTCAAAGAATTGAACATCGAGGTAGCCGGCGAATTCATCGTCATGGCTTCGAACCTCCTTTACATCAAAAGCCGCAGTCTGCTCCCGCTCGATCAACAACCCCCCGAAGAAGCAGCGGAAGAGGACGACCCGCGCTGGGAATTGATCCGGCAGTTGATCGAATACAAGAAGTTCAAGGACGCGGCCGCACAGCTGGGCGATCGCGCACGCGAGCAGGAAAATATTTTCGGGCGCGGCGGACCCTTGGATTTGCCGACGGTGCGACCGTTACTGTTGGGTGAGGTCGGAATTTTTCAGCTGATCAACGCCTTCCAAAACGTCATCAAGCGGGTCGAAGCCCGCGCCGAGTTGCAGGAGATTCTCGGCGAGAACTATACCGTCTCCGACAAAATCGAAACCATTCTTGCCCGGGTTAGCGAAGGAGCGTCACTTAAGTTCTCCGACCTGTTCGCAGACATGGCCTCTCGCGTAGAAATCGTCGTAACCTTTCTTGCGCTCCTCGAGTTGATCCGCCTGAAACAGGTACGCGCCATCCAGCCGGGGCAATTCGGCGAGATCGAGATTGCCGCGGCTGCCTGAAATGCCGCATGTCCTAATCGCCGGCTGCGGTTACGTTGGAAGTGTCGCGGCAAAATTGTTTGCCGACTCAGGCTGGAATGTGACCGGCTGGGTCCGGAGTGATCAGGTAGCTGGCCGAGGAGGGGAGGGCAAGATATCGCTGAAAGCCGTTGACATTGCGAATTTGGAGGCGGTTCGTAGCAATGCTTTCGCTGCCAACGTGGTCGTGCATTGCGCCAGTTCCGGTGCCGATTCCTACCGCCACGTCTATCGCGACGGTATCGCCAATCTCTCTGCCTGCTTTCCCGGCGCGCGCCTCATTTTTACCAGCAGCACGAGCGTTTATCCGCAGCGAGACCGCAGTCTGGTTACCGAGGAAAGCCCAGCCGAGCCTGATTCCGACAATGCGAGAATTCTGCGTGAGGCCGAGGAAATTGTCCTCGAAGACAGTGGCATTGTCTTACGGGTCGCGGGAATTTATGGCCCAGGTCGATCATTCCTGCTCCGACGCACGATGAACGGAACGGCGGTCGCAACCGATCGCATTGTTAACCAGGTCCATCGCGATGACGTCGCGTCGGCGATCTTTTTTCTTGGGGGATGTCAAATAATCAATCCACCGCGGATTTTCAATGTCGTTGACGACATGCCCGTCCCGCGGGCCGAGATTCTTGCCTGGTTATCGGAGCGGCTGAAACTCCCGCTGCCGGCTTCACCCGCCCCGGCAGAGCAAGCGCAAGGGCGTTCCAATAAGCGGGTCAGCAATGCCAAATTACGAGCCCTCGGCTGGGCCCCGACATATCCCAGTTACCGCGAAGGCTTCGATCAATCAGTCCTTCCAGCCCTCAAAAATTGCGGCGCGTAAGGTGGATCGGTTGCTTCGTCATCCGCCAGTGCAGTTCGCACCTTGATCCAGCGTCGATCTCCGAAAAACGGGCATACTTGCTGCTAAAAAATGGAATATGCGGGATATCAAGCTGTCAGGGCGCGAAGCAGCAGTGGTTCGTGCGATTGGTTTTGCCGAATCGATGCTAGGCGCGGAGATTTTAGACTCAACACGAATGGAGCCTGAGGACGTGGGCGATACCCTCAACGGCTTGATTGCGGCCGGCTTCATCGAAACGATTCCCTATGCGGAACAGGTCGATCTAGCGGAAATGCCTACGACCGCCTTCGAAGTAAATCCAGCTTACGTCCACGAACTGCGTGTCGCCATCTCCCGGCGCTAGAGCGTTTTTCTAAATCGCAGCCGGCATTGCCGACTCGCGTGTTCGTCGTTCCCCAAACAACTGACGAATTACATCTTCGATCGGCATTTCCTGAACATTAATGTCGCTTACGTCACACGCGGCCAATAAACGCCGCGCCGTTTCCGTGACGTGCGCGCGCGGTACCTTCAGTTGCACCGATACCGGTGTCTGCGATACGACCTCACCGAACTCACTCAAATCACGTTTCGATTCCCCGCTAAATGTCAGGCTGATGACTTTGTCGCCGGAAAAACGATCGATGATGTCGTCGAGCGGGCCGTCGAAGAAAATCTTTCCGTGATCGATGATCATCACTCGGTCGCACAACTCCGCGATGTCCTGCATGTAATGACTGGTGAGCAGGGTGACAATGCGATGCTCGGAATTGTAGATCCGCAAAAATTCGCGCACCCGTTTCTGACTAACGACATCGAGACCGATCGTCGGTTCATCCAGAAACAGCACTTTCGGTTCGTGAATCAGCGCGCTGATCAATTCCATCTTCATTCGCTCGCCCAACGATAGCTCGCGCACCATCACGTTCATTTTGTCGGTGACTTCGAGTAGCTCGCTCAAGCCGTCGACAACTTTTTTGAAACGATCGCGATCAATAGCGTAAATCGCACGGTTGAGTTCGAGCGATTCCTGCGCCGGTAAATCCCACCACAGTGCGTTCTTCTGTCCCATGAGTAAACTGAATTGCCGCTTCATTTCGTTCCGCCGTTCCCATGGAACAAACCCCAGCACGCGCGCGTCGCCCGACGTCGGATTCAACAATCCGGACAACATTTTCAACACCGTCGTTTTGCCCGCACCATTTGGTCCGAGGAATCCAACTAATTCGCCTTCCTCGATCTGAAAGCTCACCGCATCGGCTGCGCGCGTCTCATCGTATCGCCGCCGCACCAGTCCCTTAACCGCTCCAAGCAATCCGCTCTCCTTACGGTAGGTGCGGTAAACCTTGGTTAAGTCGCGCGCTTCGATTGTGGGCATGGCGTACTTATGTCTTGTTCTATGAGATTTAGAAACGCGCAAGCCCGACTAAGGTAATTCGGGGATTCTTCGCGTCTTTTGTAGACCCGTGCGAGGTGTGCTACGCCGCGCTCGATTTCGCCGCCGGTTTCTTTCGCAGCAACGGCAACACCTTTTCCACCAGCGCGTCGGCAGTAATGCCATGCTTCTTGCGCAGGATCGGAACGCCGCCGTGCTCGATGAATTCATCGGGCCAACCAATGCGCACAATCGGGGTATTAATTCTCTGCGAATACAGATGCTCCATCACGGCGCAGCCAAAACCGTTATGCAGAACATGATCTTCAATCGTCGCAATAACCTCCACGCTCCGGGCAAAGAACTCGAGCGTCCCGGTATCCAGCGGTTTGATCCAGCGCGGATTGATCAGCGCCACGGAAATTCCTTTCTCCTGCAGTTTCCTGGCCGCTTCCTCCGCCATCTCAAACATGTTGCCGAGTCCGAAGATCGCGACCTCGCGTCCGTGTTGCACCACCTCGGCCTTACCGATCTCGAGCAGTTTCGGCTCCGATTTTGGCTTCGCGCCCGTGCCCGCCCCGCGCGGATAACGGATTGCAATCGGACCGGCATGGTAATTCGCCATCGTCCAAAGCATGTCCACGAATTCGTCTTCGTTCTTTGGCTGCATATGCACCCAGTTCGGGATGTGACGCAGATAACCAATGTCGAATAAACCGTGGTGCGTCGGTCCGTCGTCGCCACTCAATCCCGCGCGATCCATGCAAAGCGCGATATTTAGTTTTTGAATGCCCATGTCGTGAATCGCCATGTCGTAGGCGCGTTGGAAAAAAGTCGAATAAATTGCGAGGAACGGTTTCAATCCCTGTGTCGCCAGCCCGCAGGCGAACAGCGCCGCGTGCTCCTCCGCAATTCCCACATCAAAATAACGGTCCGGATGCGCCGCCTGGAAAAAGCCGAGCCCGGTCCCGCTCGGCATCGCCGCCGTGATGGCGACGATCTTTTTGTTGGAATCGGCAAATTTTGCCAGCGTTTTCCCGATGATTTCCGAATAGGTCGGCGTCGGCGTCGGCGCGGTTTCGCCCGTCTCCAGTTTGTATTTTCCGAGCCCGTGGAACTTGTCCGGCTTGGCCAGCGCCGGCTCGTAGCCTTTCCCTTTTTTCGTTAGAATGTGCAGGATCACCGGTTCTGCCTGCGTTTTCAAAAACTCAAACGTTTTGATCAGCAGCGGAATATCATGCCCATCGATCGGCCCGTAGTAATGCAGCCCAAACTCTTCGAAAATTACGCTCGGCACCAACAAACCCTTCACCCCTTCCTCGAATTTGTGCGCCAGATGAACCGCGCTTTTGCCGCCAACTGCTTTGATGAATCGGCGCGCTTTTTCGTGCAGCCCCGCATACATCGGATGGGTGGTAATGGCGTTAAAATAGGAAGCGATCGCGCCCACATTCTTCGCGATCGACCACTCGTTATCGTTCAGCACGACAATGAACCGTTTCGTCTGCGATTTGGCGTTGTTAAGCGCTTCGTAACTGATCCCGCAGGTAAACGCCGCGTCACCCGCCACCACCACGACATGTTCGTCGTCCGCGCCCCGCAAGTCGCGGCCTACCGCCATTCCCAGTCCGGCCGATAACGCCGTCCCGGCGTGGCCCGCGCCGTAGCAGTCGTGTTCGCTTTCGGTGCGCAGCAAAAATCCGTTGAGTCCCTCGTACTGCCGCATGGTATGAATGCGGTCGAGCCGGCCGGTAAACATCTTATGGACGTACCCTTGATGGCTGACGTCAAAAACGAGCCGGTCTTTCGGCGTGTTGAAAACGCGATGGAGCGCGATCGTTAGTTCTACCACGCCGAGATTGGGTCCAAGATGTCCGCCGGTTTGCGACAAAACCTGGATGAGCTTGTCGCGCACTTCTTGCGCCAGCTGCGGCAGATCCTGTTCCCGGATGGCTTTGATATCATCCGGCCCGCGGATGCCGCCGAGTAAACTGCCGCCGTTTTTAGAAGAGTCTGACGTCATCGTTCTCCTTCATTGAATCCGTAACTGGCGATGCAATTGGCGGTTCCGTCGCCGCAAAGTCTTTCACCGAAGCCTTGCCCGCATGATCGCGCGTGATGATCTGGATTTTTTGTTCGGCCTGCGCCAGACGGTCCTGACACACTTTCACCAATTTCATTCCTTCCTCATAACGTACCAGCAAATCTTCCAGTAGCATCTTCCCCGATTCCATTTCTTCCACGATTTTTTCCAACCGCTCCATCGCGGTTTCGAAACTAATCTCCGCCTTTTTCGCAGGACTGGCCATGGCAAACGTGGAATTAAGCATAGTGCCGCGTAGAAAAAAGCCCGACTTCAAGTGACACTGTTCTCGCGCTAATTTATGGGGCGAGTGCTCCGTTTGCCGCTGAAAAAGGTTGCGAATCGCGGCGGCGACCCATGTTCGGCATCTTGCCGAAAGGATCTGTGTTAGGGGCGCTGGAACTTGAGCTTACTTCTTGGTCCCGAAACCCCTACGGATCCCTTTCGCAATTGAAAATCTGCCGTAGTGAGTAGGGAATGAAAGCGTGGTGGTTACCGATCGCTGGCGCGACCATGTTCGCGATCAATCCATCCGGCCAAAGTGCGCTGGATGAGCGAATGAGAACACCCGCCAGGCCGGATCCAAATGATACTGCCGGTCCGGCTCGGACTGCCCAGGGGGTCCTGATCGAAACGAGTAGTAGCCTCGGCAGCGGTATCGGCGCCGAACTCATGGGGGACTACAGAGAAGCTGTTATGCTTCTAACCCGGGCGATTGAAGAGGAGCACGACGCTATGAAACTGGCATTGGCTCGCCGATTTCGCGGGCTGTCTTACAAGCATCTTGGTCGGCGCGATGAAGCTCTTCACGACTTTCTCGAAGTCATTCGTCTTCAACCGCAGCTTGATCTCGGCTACTACAACGCCGGCGTCATTTACAATCTGCAGAGCCGTTACAAAGACGCTATCGACATGATGACGCGCTCGATTCAATTGCAAAAGGATAATCGAGGTCTGGCGAGACGCCGAAGTGAACGCGGCAACGCTTACTTTCATCTCGGGGACTTCAAACGCGCCCACGCCGACTTCGTTGCCGCAGTGCGACTCGATCCGCGCGACCCTGATGTGGTCAATAATGTTGCCTGGTTTCGTGCTACTTGTCCGGAGGCACGTTTCCGCAACGGAAAGGAAGCGGTGGAGTTGGCAACGCGCGCCTGCACGCTCGAAAACTGGAAGGACGCCGATGGAATCGACACCCTTGCCGCCGCCTATGCCGAGATCGGCAATTTCGCCGAAGCCGAACGTTACCAACAAAAAGCCATGGCCCTTTTATCCGAAGACGAAGCGTTGCGCCCCAAGTTTCGGGAACGTTTAGCACAATATCGCGCCAAGCAACCTGTCCGTCAGGAAATTAGTCGAGGCTGACGCGTTTGCGCGATCTTCCTGATCACTGACAACTGTGGTGGTTGATTAGAGACTACGAGTAATCGTATACTCGAAGCAATTGCGAGGAGCTGACGAGATGTTCGGGTGAACTAAAAATTCGTGCAGAATCCGCTCTCGAACGAAGCCGGCCTTTTCCAGTGCTCGAGCAGAGGAATAGTTTTCGATATCACAGGCCGCGGAAACGCGTGAGACCCACGGCTCGGTAAAAGCCCACTCGACTACTGCACCGATTGCTTCCGGCATATAACCATTGCCCCAATGAGGACACGCGAGAAGGAAACCGAGATTGAACCCATTATTCTCTGGCCGCGCCGCGATCGACCCGATCATCTCGTCAGTGTCGTTGGTAAAAAGAAACCAGCAAAATCCTTCCTGCCTTTCCCATGCTGTTAAGAAACGATCGATCACCGCCTCCGTTTCGGCGATGTTGGCATGTGGGCGCCACATTAAATAACGAGTGACCGCCGGGTCTTGCGCATATGCTGTGAACATTAGCGATGCGTCGGTCGCCCGTGGCTTGCGTAATAGCAGCCGCGTGGTGTGGATTTCATCGGGAGCTGGGATCAAAGTTACGTTACTCCATTACTTCGCTTGGCTCTTTGCTCTTCGCCCTTAGCCCTTGTTGGGCGTTGGGAGTTTGGCGTTGGATGTTGAGCCTTGAGCGTTGAGCGTTTGCTTTTAGCTTCCCCGCTTCAACCCTTCAGCGTCTTAATCGGCTTCATTTCTCACCCCTCGTCCCCGGTCGGCACAATGCCGGCATTTTCCACCATCAAAACAACGGCTCGTTCCGGCGCAAGAGTGCGATGCACAAAACCTTTCGGGACTACAAATCCCTCCTGCGGCCTCAGGTCCACTGAGCGATCTTCAAGCTCTATGATAAAACGACCTTCCAGCACAAAGAAGAACTCGTCGTCGCGATCGTGTTTGTGCCAGTGATACTCACCCTGCATCACTCCAAGGCGAACGACCGAATCGTTCACTTTGCACAGTGTTTGGTTGTACCACTTGTCTTTGCAGGCTTTCACCAACGACGGAACATCCACCAAAGTTAGCGCCGGAAATTTGATGTCCAGAAATGTCGCGTACGGATACGATTTCGTTTCACTCATAAAGATTTGTGGTCAAGGTGTGATTCGGTGGAAACCTTTGATATCAAGCGATGCTGGTGTAATTGAGCGTTGGACCTTGACCCCGCTTCAACTGTTCAACGCTTTAACGATCTCCTTTTGGTTTCAAGGCGTCGGCAAGATCCTGCCGTATTCGGAAGTCTTGCCGCGCATTGCGAAGTAGTGGTACGCTTCCCGAGCAACGTCACTGATTGCCCGCTCGGCCGCTCGCTCGTCACTCGCATAAGCGGTCATCACACTGATGGCAAATGGCCGGTTTGCTGAAAAGACTATACCCGAATCAGTGCGAACGCCTTCCAGTTCACCGGGTTTGTTTGCTACCTGAACACCGTCAGGTAGGTCTCGCGGGATATAGCTCGGTTTTAACGTCGATAACTGCTTGATTAGCTGCTTGGTCGAATCCGCTTTTAAGACTTTCCCTTTGTAGATCGCTTCGAGCAATTGCACCATTTCGTGTGGAGTCGCCACATTCTCATCACCACGTTGAGCCGCCGTGACATCCATCATTTTTCGGCGCAACATCGTCTTGGTCAGACCAAGTCCACGCAGGGTAGCGTTGACGTTGTCTTTGCCGATGCGGTCAATCAGGACATTGGCTGCGGTATTATCGCTCACCGCGACCATAAATTGAGCCAGGTCGCGATTCGTCACTCGTGTCACACCCGCACTCAACCCGCCCATTACTCGACTGTCTTCGACCAGGTCCTTCGGATCGACTGTATAGAGGTCGTCCAGTGTCGCCTTGCCCTTTGCTCCAGCCCGTGCTTGCTCGTCCTGATGATATAGTTCGAGCAAAATCGGGAGCTTGATCGAGCTCGCGGCGGGAAACACGTGCTCAGCGTTGCGCAACAAAGCGGGCCGCCCGTCGGTAAGATCGACGATGGCAATACCCATCACGCCATCAAACCGCATCGCGATTTCATCGATCCGCAACTCAAGCTTTTTACAGAGCAAATCGCTACCGCTATCGGTCGGTGCAGGCTTGTCTTCCCCGAAAGCGCTGATCCCGACCGTCGCAGTGACGATAAAGAAGGCGGCTGTCGTGAAGCGCCACACAGCGCTGCTGTTCTTGCGCCTGCCGTCGCGCCTGAAATTAGAGATCTTTGAATCTGTAATTAAGCGTACGTTGGCGTAGTGATTAATCACGTGAGCGATGCATGCGTTTGGCATTGAATGTTGGACGTTGCGATTAGGCCGATGCTTTCGACTGTCGGGCACGAATCACCAACCAAATCTTCCGCGCGACGAGTAGCACGGCCAAACTCAGGATCGCCACTCCATATCCAAATAGCTGATTCGCACCGAGCCATACCGCGACGCCAATGACGGCGAAGAATGCCCCTGCATACATCCAGAGTCCCGAAAGAAGGATAGCCGGAAAGGCGATATATCGAACAACGGAGGCGTAATTTGGAAGTTCTGCAAACGGACTATAAATGTAACCGATTATTGGAATGCTAAAGATAAGGTGAATCGAGCGAAGAGTCGCACGTCTGGTGGCATTGCTAATCATTCAATCCCTTTTCCCTTGAGAATTTGCGAAATACATTTCTCAATCCTCGACACTCGAGTTTTGGACTGTTTGGCTCCAGAAAAATAAAGGAGGTATCCTCTTTGCCGTCCAGGTGTCAATGCATCAAAAGCAGTTCTCAGGGCAGGAGTTGCGTGCAATTTATTTTGAAATTCTTCAGGAACTTTGAATTCTGACGTCTTTTTATAGTTCACTTCCAAACCGGCTTTTTCTATTTCAATGGCTTCTTTGATATAGGCTTTCAAAACTGGCTCCATCTTCACTATTTCGCGAACACTCGTGAACCGAATTTGGCGTGCCGCCTGCACGTTCTCCGTTTGTTGGATTAAGATGCCCTTGGCGTCCTTTAACAAAGCACCCTTCATAAACAGAAGCGCGCAGTAATCCTTAAATCCATGTATTAGAACGACGTTGCTTTGCTGAAACCTGTAACAAGGTTTACCCCACTTCAATTCTTCCGTCAGCCCACAGTCGAGGATGATCGTTCGCAGTTTCCTAACTTGTTCTTGCCACCTTTTGGCTTTACTAAAAAAGAAATCAACCTTGGGATTTCGTCTGTTCATTCTGTCGAGACGTCGAACTATCTTGATCGGTGTGTAAATCTGGTTATTGGCGACGCCCGCATGACCTATTGCAATTAATTCACTCGCTCGCAAGCTGGGTAAATCCGTCCGCGCTCCAGGTTTCGCTGCCGACTCCATGATGCACGAAGAACAAACCACTGGGGTCATACTTAACTTTGATCGTCTGCAGTCGTGGATAATTCGTCCCCCAGAACGCTTCCTGCCAGGATCTATTGAAATAGTTGCTTTCTGAGACATAAGAACCGCTATGAGGAACGAGCTTCCGCAACTCTGCAATAGCCCGATCAACGGCGCGAGCGTCCTTCCGCGCAGCTTCCTTGTTAATGTTCACGTCGGGTAAACCGGGATAGGCGGGCTTATCGGCATTGGCGATAATGACAAGACAGAAGGCGTCAATGATCAACGGATTAGTCGCAGTCTGTTTGGCGGCAGCCAGGACGTCAGCCGAAGCGCCAGCCAAACCCTTATTAAAATGCAACTCAACCGTACTCGATCGGCTGCTGGCAAGAAGCGCGTCAGTTAACCGTCCTCGCTGTTTTTCTGCTAGAAGCGAAGCGGGAAGCCAGACCGAATCAAAGCCGGTGATGAAGAAACCGACCTGATCCGCATCGCCTTTCCACCAGCCATAATATTTCGGAATACCAGCGCGCGGATCTCGAATGAGCGACCCCCTCTCGTCGAACTGCCACCACTCTCTCGCTGACAAGGCTCCGGCCCGTAGCTCGTTCACGATCGTGTAATCCTGGGTCGACGCTTTGACCCATTCGAAAAATGGTTTCCACACTTCTCGCGCTTCCGGCCCGGTCATTCCTTGCATCACCATCGAAAGCTTGAGCGTGTTGTCTGAGTCCAGAATCGCTTGCTCGCCCCAGTGCGAATTAAGGAGAGCTTCATGATAGAAACTAACGAATCGCTCGATCAACTTTCGGTAAGCTTCATCGGAGCTTGCCTTGATCTTACCCTTGGCTCCCCCAAAAAATTCTGGAAGATCATGAGTTCTTAACGTTACTTTCGTCACGACTCCCCAGCTCCCACCGCCGCCTCCTTTTAACGCCCAAAAAAGGTCCGGGTCGTTACAGGCATTTACTGTGCGCACGACACCATCAGCGGTTACGACTTCCACTTCAAGAAGACTCGAGGCCGCCGTCCCAAAACCCTTCGAGAAACTGCCGAAACCCCCGCTCTGGATAAGACCTGCTACACCTACGGTCGTGCAACCGCCGCCTTGCACGTAACGGCCCGCTTCAGTCGTTACGGCCTGGTAAAGGTCGATCCATACCGCCCCAGCCTCGGCCGTTACAGCGGGCGACGGCGGAGTCTTACCTTCACACCCCTTCCCAACGAAAGCTTCGTGCAGCGTGACCTTGTTCATCTTCCGCGTCCAGATCAGCAAAGAATCACCGGCGTTAGAGGTACCTTGATAACTATGAGCACCGCCTTTCACCACAAGTCGCAAGTTATGTTCACGTGCAAAATTTACCGCCGCTGCGACATCCGCCGCATCACGCGCAACAACCGCGTAAACGCTTGGCGCTGGTGTCCACGCATCCAGCCATCCGGATGTTTCTGTTCCGGCTGGTTGATCGGCGATCCAGAATGGGTTGCTCATGTTCTCCAGAGCCTCGAGGCAGGAGGAACTTTTCGGATTGGCCTCGCAACCGGCGAAGAGCGGTGGCACTTCAACCAGGTTCCCACCCACCGCCTCTTTGAGCTTCTGCCAGATCTCCGGTTTCGGCCAGCCGGCAGCCGAAGGTCGCACGCGGCGAATCAGCGCCTTCGTCGCCGCGGCCGCGCGCCACGTCCAGTTTCGCAGGAGAATTAAATGCAAAACGCCGGCAACTATTCCTTTTAGGAAACTTCGTTTGCGCATTTCGTCTCCTTACACTTTATAAATAGGGTCTAACGAGCCTTGGCTAAGTCGCAAGGAACGAAAGCGAGCCGGTCAGTCGTCTTGCCTACTGCGCCGCCCGCTGGCGGGAAATTTCGGAGTGGCCCTGCCGGCAGGCGAGTAGCCAGTAGTCTAGCCGTCCGTTTTTCGCCGCCTAAGGTCTGCATGATTGTCATTATCGGATGGACGCTGACGGGAATTCCTTGTTGGTTAGTTTTGAAAACTTCGCTTCCGTGCCATTGTCGATCCTTGTCTTCTTGAGACTGGTCTTTTGATCCTTCAATATGCTCACGAATTTCGTTAGGCCTTCATTGAGGCTACCGTTGCCGGCGGTCCATTCCAATTTTCGCTTGAAGGTCACGCCGGGATAAAGCTTCTCCAACTCGGGAACCGTTTTGTTCTCCTTCTGGACTCGCTCAACGATCTGGAGGAGGCGATCGATATCTCCAAATGCATAGCCATTGATGTATGGCCCCACCAGCTGCTGAAAAGCATTCGCCGCTTGCACCAACTCGAAGGCGGAAGCACCCATGCTTCCCATCTTTTCTTGATCGACCAGACTCGCGAACAGACGGCCGCGATATTGAGCTGAGTAAAACCAGTAGGTCGATTCGTTTCTGAAACCAAGGTCGTAAAGCCGAATCGCAGCGACATACATCTCGGGAAATCGTAGTTCTCTCCAAGATTGCTTCATCTTCAAGATGGTCTCGACAAACTCCGGTTCATCTTTTGCCGCGAGGCCTTTACCGAATCGGCCGATCTCAACAACGGGACCCTCGGAGTTGTAATACGGGGTAATATAGACTTCGATCCGTGCCGGATCGCTGACCGACTGCCCGACGGCCGGATGAGCAAAGGCGAGAGCGATAAAATAGAGTTGAAGCCAGATTTTTGTTACCATCTAACTAGAACTAGATCAGCCACCGCTGGTAGCACCGAGGTTTCGCAAAACTCTCGACATTTGTTGCGGGCGCCCGATCGCCAAGAATTTCGGAGTAGCAATGCGACGCCCGGATCTCATTTCGACAAAGTCGTATCCTTAGGCTCGTCCCGAGCGAGCCAGGGCGCGCCGCGATAGGAGTCGGTTACTACCCAGGCGCCGGCCGTCAGCGCCCAAGAGACGACGAACTCGTCCCATTGGAAGGTATTGGGGCCGGCCACCACCACCGGTAGCCACACCAGTAGCGTGAACAGACCGATCTGGAGCGTCGAAAGTGCGGCAGCAAGTCTGGAACAGACACCGATAAGTAGGGCCACGCCCGCCGCGATAAAGGTTGCGCCCGTGAAATACGCAACGGCCACATGCGCGGGCAGCCAGCCAGGCACCAGGTCCGCGGTCACCTTGAGATAAATGAAATGAGCCAGACCAAAGGGGATCAAGGCCAAGCCATACAGAATCCTCGCAATGCGCATGCCATTGTCGCCGATGACGAATCCGAAGCGTCGCCTGTCCCAGTCAGCAGCGAACCAGGCATAGAGGATCCAGGCTGCTGCCGTCATCACCGCGGTCTGGGCGCTCGCCCACCAGGCGTCGACTGTGGGCGAGATGAAAATGAGTGGCACTCTCAACCCCAGCAACCAAAACAGGAGAAAGGCGAACAGCACGCGGGCGGCGACAGCGGCTGTGCGTTGCCAGAGCAAGCCTAGGCCGGACGCCAGCGGAACGAGGGCACAGAAATAAATTAGGACATCGCGTGCGGGCACACTTTTGGGTACCGGTTGCCACAACGCGGTAAAATCGCGTTTGACCAGGCCCAGAATTCCAATGCCGATCATGGTCACAGCAAAAGCGACATGACCCGCGCTTGCGCTGCGAATGGCTCTCTGTCTGTGAATGTTTCGGTTCATCGACTCGTTTGCTGGGTATTCAAACTGCGGCCTAACGAGACAAAGATAAACCAGCGGCCGCCGAAAGCCTGGGTGAACCGCAGTAGATTCTTGTCGCCATAGATCAATCTTAACATCTTGCGCCGTTTGACGACTATTTCTGAGCGATAGCGTAAATAACGTTTGTTTCTACAGACGAAATGCCAGAACCCTCTATATAGCTCCTGTTTGCTTCATATACGTGTTTCAAAGCAGCAGCATCGAGCTGATCAACTGTTCCGCGGAATCCTGAACCCAGGACCGCCGACCACCAGGCGCCAGCAGAAAGAATCGGATGTGTGTTAGCCTCAGCGACCACGTCTGCGCGTGCGATACCACCTTCGCGTAACAGCGTGCGCACAGACTCGGGATCAGATATTCGGTCCCATGGATTGAACCCCTTATAAAGATCGGGTCTCACCTCGCGGACCGCGTTCCAAAATGCGGTCGTTGCCGGTTCGAGGAAACGCGGTCCCCAAGTTGTCACTGCGAGCTTGCCGCCAGGACGGACCGTATGCCAGAGCGCACGAACAGCTGCGGGCATATCGGGGATGAAAAAAATTCCAAAAACGCAGATAACTGCATCGAACTGTGTATCGCTAAGCCGCATATCCAGCAGGTCGCCCACCCGAAATTGCGTATTCATCAAGCCGCGCTCTGCCGCTTTGGTTCGCGCAAGTTCAAGTAGGTTTGCCGCGAGATCGATGCCCAAAACGAACCCTTGTGGCCCAACCATCTCGGCCGCGGGCAAAGCCGACGCACCACTGCCGCAGCACACATCGAGCACACGTGAGCCCAAAGGGAGTTGGAGGCGCTCGACTGTCGCACGACCGAAGCGTTCCCAAAAAGAATTAGTATCGTAATAGTCAGCCGCCGCATTGTAGGTAGTTGTGGCTTTGTCTTTCGCGTCATCTGGAATTGCCATTGGACGTTCCCTTAACGAGACAACATCGATCACATCATCAAGTCACCGCCGTTGATGTCGAGAGACGCGCCGGTGATGTAGCCGGCCGCCTCGGAGGCGGCGAAGCAAATCAGATCGGCGACCTCGAGCGCAGTGCCAAGGCGCGGCACGGGATAGCTCGCGGCGAGACGTTCCAGCATCTCGACCGAGGCGTGTTCGCGCGTCAGCTCGGTATCAATCATGCCGGGGCAGACGGCGTTCACGGTGATGCCGAACTTTCCGAGCTCCTTCGCGGCCGCGCGCGTCAGTCCGAGAAGTCCGGCCTTCGATGCCGTGTAGTGCGCACCGCCGAGTGTGCTCACCATTCGGCCGGCGGAGGACGAGATATTAATGATGCGGCCGTAGTGCTGGGCCCGCATTGCCGTCAGAACGGCTTTCGTCATCAAAAACGGCGTGGTGAGATTGACCTCGATTGCTCTGCGCCATTCCTCGGCGGTGAGATCAGGGAAGCGTGTCGATAGCGGAAGTGCGGCGTTGTTGACGAGGATGTCGATCCGTCCGAAGCGTTCGAGCGTGCGGCACGCGATCTCGTCGGGAACGCCCACCGCCGCGACGTCGCCCGGCACGGCGAAGGCGCGCTCGCCGATTTCTTTCGCCAGCGCCTCAGCGCGCTCGCGGTTGCGGACGTTCACCGCGACCGAGGCGCCGCGTTCGTGCAGGCGCGCGGCGGCAGCCCGTCCGAGGCCGCGCCACGCACCGGTGATGACGGCAACGCGCCCCGCAAAATCATCGTTTTCCATCAGAAGAATTGTTCGTTCGTTGGGACATAACTGTGGAGCACACCAGAATCAAAAACGCGCTGAAAACAACCGGTGTATAGTGCGCCTAACGAGACGGAGATAAGCTACCATCACTGGCAGTCTAGGTCCGTTTGATTGTCGCAAGCCGGGCCGGTGCGCCCTCGTCGTGAAAGTTCGTCTGGACCCGGTTTGGGTCGATGGTGACGACATTCCATCCCTTGCTCGGGTTGAACGCCGCTCTCAGTTCTTTCTGACTGATGGGATGCGGGCCAGTTTCGGCACCTTTGTCACTGAAACACAACACGTACAGGGTTCCATTGTTCTTGGTCACCGCCGCAAGACTCGCCACGTAGATTGGTCGCTCGTCGCCATCGAAGGTGTGGAACAGTCCGGAGTCCAGGACCGTGTCGAATTTGCGCCCCAAACGTTCCAGCTCGAACGCCTCAGTCGCAGCGAACTCGACCTTGATCCCACGGTCAGCCGCCTTCGCTCGCGCGATCGCCAGTGCCGTCTCCGCCACGTCAACACCCAGAACCGACACTCCCAGCGAGCCGAGGTAGAGTGCGTTCTCGCCGGTCCCGCATCCGGCATCGAGCACCGCGCCGGTGAATCCGCCTTTTGGATGCCACCCGCACTATTGCTGGTTGCGGCCGGCCAACATCCCAAGGCGCAGGACCGTCGTGGTACGACGCATCCCATGGCAGCCCCGTCATCCGTTGTTGACTGGTCGGGCGCCGCCCGCTGAAGGGATCGTCAGCGAGGGTCCCTGACATCTCGCTCCCTTCCCATGCAACTGCTCTTACCACACTCCGATTCTGCAGCAAGCTCGCGGAACTTGTGAACAGTCCCTCCCTGATGCCTAACGAGACGTAGATGAGATGCGAAAGTGAGTTGCTATTTGCCAGGAGGCGCTGCAGCGGGCTTAAAGTCGAACTTTCCTTTGCCTTGTTGGTACAACACGCATTCACTCCCTCGGGGCGACAGAAGGCGGATTTCTCTCAACCCTCAACTCACTTAATCAAACGTCCAGCGGTTGGTTGCAGCGCCTGGTAAGGTCTAAATGACAACATTTTTGGCCAGAGTTTTAAATCGCTCTCCACTTGATTGGAGCACAGTGATGGTTACGTGACCGGTTTTGCTGGTGTTGATGTCTCTTACGATGCCCGATTTACCTGCGTGCACGCCACTAGTGACCTTGCAATGTGCACCGTCTTTGATTTTGTTCACTCGCTTTGCCATCATTTTCACGGTTCTATTCTATTTCTGTTCGGGATTCGACATTTTGCTTGTTCTATTTCTCCAGCCGCAGACCTGGACAGACGCGCACGCACTGCTTACACCGGCTCTGCGATCGACTCTCGCTGCTCTCCACTATTCCATCGGCGCCTGGAAATTCACCTGCCTTTTAGTCGCTCGATCAATTTCTTCGGGCAGGAGCAGGACGGTGATTCGCGATTTTACGGCTCCGCTGGCTTGGGCCGCCAGGGCGACGGCCGCCATGTCTACGTTGCTCGGCAAATCGAGGATGATAACAAAGTCGTCGCTGCCAAAAGCGAAATAAAACGCCTCGAGTTTCCCGCCCATTTCCTTGACCAGTTGCTCGACTACTGCCTGGCGTTTCGAACCGCCTTCCTTAACAAGCCCCTTCAAACCGTGCTCCGTGTAGGAGCCCTGACAGAGATATTTTGGCATTTGATTCTCCTTTGTGGGTTTAATGATTATATCATCGGCTCGCAGTCAGCTCCATCGTCTGGTTACGTCTTTTTGCGACTCTTTAATCCATCGTATCGTCTGTATCAAAGGTATCAGAGCACTTAAGACAATGACACCAATGGCAATTGGAATGTAAATAAACACCAAATGCGTGGACAAAATTAGGCCAAGGATCCCGGTGATAACGATCGGCAGAGACCACATTGCAAACTGTCGGCCACCGTAGGCGTTAATATCGAGCCAACGTTCATTTGACTCGAACGCTTCGCGAACACGGATGCCGTAGAAGCGGTTCATCGGGACTCTGCGCTTGATGAGCGGCAGGCACGTCGCAAACATGCTGCCGCCAACTGCGAGTAGCGCAATGGCAACACCGGTTTGGTCCGAGGCGGTCATAAACCTAATGAGCTCAAGCTCAGTTACCGCTGGCTGGAGCGAGCTTTGATTTACTCTCAACTCTCATCTATCAACCCTCTTAGTACCCAGGCCAGCGGTTCACTGCATCGTTTGGTCAGGCTATTTTGTGATCTGCAAGAATTCGATCGGTGCTCCAGCTGCCTCAATAAAAGCAACTCGCACTCCTTCTGATGGTTTATTCGGACTTATTATAACGTTCTTTCCGCGAATTGCTGCCTCGAGATCATCAACTTCGAATGCCACATGTGAGACTGTCTTCACCAACTCGGGCAATGGGCAGTCGTCATCAAATCGCATCCATTGCACCGCATACGCCTGGCGAGATGATCACCTACGTGCACCTTGAACTTCGGCAAATATATTGCTCCCTCGAAAGCGTTCTTCGTGGGAATTCCACAGTGATGATAACGCATAATCATTATTTTGGCCTAACGAGACCGAGATGAGCCAACCCACTTTGAGAAGTCGGCGGCCCATCATCGAAAGCTTACAACAAAGTGCTGGGTTGGCTCCAGCGTTTGGTTAGGCGGTTCCTCGTTGACCGTTTCTCAGACGCCGAGGCAAGAGGTAGGCATTTTGAGAGAAGCCTCTCCGCCTCCGCGACGGTCAGTGCTTCCGCTTGTTTTAGCACCTGTGGCGGAACCCAACTCGGAAAACGTTGTTGCTTCGACTGATGCGCGCCTCCGTGTGTGCTCATCCCATACTTTCCCCAATCGTTCCGTGGGAAATCTCGGAGCAAGCTTAACTAGAGCAGGCCACAGACGCCGGTGCACGTATGTAATCTTACCTTCAACGAGCTTACACACGAGAAACTCAGGATTTTCACAGATGGCTTTCGCGCCGCGAAAGATCTGCCTTCCTTTCGGATGGCCCCACCAGCTCCCTTTTATCGCCGTCCCGGCGATTGCATCTGCCAGATTCGGAACAGGACCACGCGCCGATTGCAAGACGACGCCATGAGATTCAACGAATTTCGTCGCTTGCCTCGCGTTCACACCAGTTGTGTCATTGCGCCTAACGAGCTCAAGCTCAGTCGCGCCTAGCGAGGGCGAGCTTTGCTTTCACTTCTTCCTTCATAATTCATACTTCAGCCTTCGTACCACGCCGGCTAGGCGTCGGCTGCAGCGTCTGCTTAAGTGCCTGGTTCGCCACGCCGTCGATGACTGCGGGCTCGTTCAGGCGAACTAGGCAAGATTGCTGACGCCAATGGTTTCCCAGATCATGAATTCGTCCAGCGTTTGCCGGGTTTTATCCGCGACAAATCCGACAACGGTTGCGTCATCAACGAAGCCGAGCAACGGAGTCATGTCCGGAATCAAATCGAATGGGTCGACCAAATAGTTGAGAGCAGTCACAATCCAGGTCAGATCATCATTCGAAACCTGCTTGTATTCACCGCGCTCGTACGCCCCGACCAGGCGCAACATCGTCTGAAGATAAAGCCAATTCTCCTTGAACTGCCGCCTGGGGAGCGATGCAGCTTTTCTTGCGGCTTGTTCAAAAAGCGAACGCAAACCGCCGGAACCGACGACACCCAATTTCGCTTTGCGAACCGCCCGCGCGAACGCCTCACTGCGCAGAGTTGGCTTCTGATAGGAGCTGTGCCTTTCGGCGCTCGATTTCATTTTTGCTTTTGTCATCTGACGCTATGAAAACACCTCCGTGCGCCAATGAGAAGCTAATTCACACCATATAATCAGAGCAGGATGGGTCTGCGCCACGGATACGAATCTCATCCGAAAGTGCAACGTCTCAAGCGAAGCGAAAATGAGAAATGGCCATTGCCAGGCGTTGGCTGCTAGTTGTTCGCGTTATCTAGACTGGCAAAAAAGGAAGCGAAGACTTCGATGCCGTCCCAAAGATTCTGGAGGCGCACATTTTCGTTTGCGGTGTGTTGATTGTCGTCGTGGTTGGCGATCGGGAAGGCGATCACGGGTGCGTTGCCGCCTTGCTGAAAGAGATCCATCGGCAAGCTTCCGCCCGCAGTTGGCAAGCAGACCGGTTCATGACCAGCGGCGGTCATGATGGCAGCGAGCTCGCGGGAAAATGGAAGGTCGAGCGGCGTGCGCGATGCGGGATAACCGGAGCCCCATTCAACTTTCACGATCTTGGCGTTCGCGAATCGTGCCGCGGCGTCCGGCGTTTGCCGCACGATTGAGAATCCTTGCGCGCCGATGTGTCGCTCAACGAGGGGCTTGATCGATTCAGGGGTTTCGTTAGGGACGAGACGAAAATCAATCGAGGCGCGAGCTTCAGTCGGGATCGTGTTGGACGCCTGCACACCGACATGTCCGGCTTCAATGCCACGCAAGTTCAAGCTCGGCAGCATGAGCAATTCATTGAGCGATTTTCCGTTTCCCTTGGTGGTGCCAATCTGAAACTCGCGGCGAAGGTCGCCCTCCACGTTCGGGATTCTTGCGAGCGCTTCCTTTTCGATCGCTGTCGGCTTGCGAACGTCGTCGTAAAATCCTTTAATCAAGATGCGTCCGCTCTCGTCCCGCATCGAATCGATAAGATGGGTGAGGCGGACAATCGGATTCGGCACCCAGTTGCCGTAGTGACCATCGTGCAATCCTTTGATTGGACCATAAACGGCGAGCTCGAGGTCGACGGTACCGCGCGCCCCGAAGACTAACTCCATCCTGCGGCTTTGGTGTACGGGTCCATCGCAAAAGACCCACGCATCGGGATGGGACATTTCCGGAAATTTCTTTAGATAATCGGCGAGATGCGGCGAACCCGCTTCTTCTTCGCCTTCAAAAAAGAAGCGCAGGTTTACCATCGGCTTCACGGCGAGACTACGGAGAGCATCGAGCGCTGCGAGCATGGCAATGATCGGAGCCTTGTCATCGCCGGCCGAGCGGGCGAAAAAGCGCCACTCCGGATCGATGGTTTTCGCGTTGCGCCAATCGACATCGCTGCCTCTGCTGTCACGCATGACCGGCTTCCATGGTTCGCTTTTCCACTGGGAGACATCGACCGGCTGTCCATCGTAGTGGGCGTAGAACGCAATTGTTCGTTTTGCATTTGGCAGTGCGAGATCCGCGACTACAACAGGAGGCGCGCCTTCGATTGTAAGGAGTTTGGCGATGAGGCCTCGCTTCTCGCACATCGTGCGGATCGCCTCGGCGTTGCGTCCGATGTTGGGCGTGTCATTCGCCAGGTTCGGGATCGAAAGGAGCTCAGCGAATTCCGTCAGGATTTCGCCTTCGTGGTTTGCTCGCCAGGCTCGCGAATTTTTCCCCACTCTTGCGGGATCCGCACTCAGCGGGGTGTTGAGCATAACGAGGAACACGGCTAGGGCGAATCTCATCCTAGAATGTTGCCCAACACACATGAAGCCTAACGAGCTCGAGCTCATTCGCGCCTAACGAGGGCGGGCCTTGCTTTCACTTCTTCCTTCATAATTCATACGTCAGCCTTCGTACCACGCGAGCTAGGCATCGGCTGCAGCGTTTGGTTAGGTCGTTTACCGTTGACGTGCTGGCGGAGGCGATTTCTTTTCGGACAGCTTCCATAGAACGTCAAGGTGGTTAGATGGGGCTGAACGGCTTGCGCCTGGAGTAGAAGGTCACCCACGCAGCTGCGATAGGCGCACCGGTATCGCCGCGAACCACTCGCCCCGAGATGGAGCGCAAGGGCGGCTTGTCGAGTAGATCACGCACCCTGGCAGAGTAAACAGCAAAGCAAGCGCAACGAGACGATGCATCGACCTAACGGGACACAAGCTCAGTCACGGCCCAAGAGAACGCAAGTAGCAGCTCGTGAAGGCACACTAGCTACACCGGACATCCAAGGAACGACGCGGTCTAAGCCATTGGCTACAGCGCCTGATCAGGCGTTTTCATCTCTGCTCCGGCGAAAAGCAGGTCGACTTGGATCGAGCTTTACCCACGAGAGTTTGTCTTCTGTCCATATCGCGGCCCCCGGGGGAAAGGTCTTAGGATCGTCGAGCGACGCTACTGTCACGTCAATCCATTCA
The DNA here is from genome assembly GCA_003219175.1 of Verrucomicrobiota bacterium. Taxonomy (GTDB): domain Bacteria; phylum Verrucomicrobiota; class Verrucomicrobiia; order Chthoniobacterales; family UBA10450; genus AV69. Next base: position 38,027 of record QHPU01000066.1, read on the forward strand.
GAACTGACTTCGTCCTGGATAAACAGAGGCGTGCCACAACAAGAGGCGAACGAGCGTAATCGGTCTGCATATGAGACTCTACGCAGCTCACCGCTCAGAACCTCTATCGCCTTGCTGGGAACGCTACACCACGTCACATACGGAGCAGCACTGGCCCGCCGGCAATCTTCGCAATGGCAGTCACTGCCCTGCTTCGGCGTAGCGTGCAGACGATAGCGGACGCCTCCGCATAAACACCCGCCCTCGATTGTGCTTGCCATACGTCTAACGAGAACAAGCTGAGCCACGCCTGCCGAGAGCGAGCGTGGCAATGGCGTGAGATATTGAAGTCATTCAAAGTGAATTTTCACGCCGGTCAGGCGTTGGCTCCAGCGATTGGTTAGGTCTCATTGGGGAATCCGGCGAAAGCTCACGAATCTGAGCGAGTGATCGGACGTTGGGACGTAATGGCACTAGCCGGCGAATCAGTTCCAAAACCACCTTTGCCATGGTTAATCTCCGGGCCCTCGATGATAGACGAGAGCAACATCCCCCGTTTCAAGCAGCGACTTGAGATTCGATATGACCATCGGCCAGCCCGCCGACACTGCTCCGATGAACTTGGAGTCCGGCCGTTCAATCGAATGGGTGAGTGTGAGCTTCGCGGACGCCCCCGTGGGCTCAATCTCGTAGACGCAACGGGAGTTGCCCTCTGCCTTGAACTCGGGCTTCCATTCATTTAGCCAACTCATCACCAGCCGCTTCTGTGAAACGCTCTCGAGAATCTCGCCCGAGTCCATGAGGCTGCCGTCAGCATACATTCTCCACGTGGAGCCGACCTTCCATTCGCTTTCGACGCTCATTCCGAACCGATACTGCTTTATGATCTCGGGCGTTGTTAGTGCATGCCACAGCTTCTCGGGTGTTATGCGGATGTAGGTAACATAAACAAATTTCGAGCCAGACATGGGATTCTCCTAAGTTTGCGATTCGCCTCTTTGGGGATGGACGCGCCACACGAGACGTAACGAGACGGAGCTGAGCCACCGCTGGCGGCGGCGTGCTTTGCTTCACTCTCAGCTATCATCTCTCAACCCTCAACATTCTTAGTACAACGGCCAGCGGTTGGCTAGAGCGCTTGGTTAGGCTTTAACTCTATGAGGGAAGCTTGGCTGCTAAGACGTCGACTTTCTCGATGGCTGGCGGTTCCGCGAGAATCTCGGACGCTTTCGCCATCAATGCGGCCGCCACTTTCCCTGAGAGGTGAGCCTGGCGCCCCTCTTCAGTAGGAAACGCGTCGAAGATGCCGAATGTTGTCGGCCCGAAACGAATCGCGAACCACGCGATTGTATCTGGCTCCGCCTCAACGATAGGCAGACCGCTACACAAGAAGTTTTCCACTTCCCCCTCTTTTCCCGATTTAGCTTCCAACCGGACGAATAATGCTACTTTTGTCATATTTGGTTTCCTCGTACTAACTGCATTCTGCCCTTAGTGTAGGATTGCGGCAAGCGCTAAAGCCTAACGAGACGGAGCTGAGGCACCGCTGGCGGCGGCGAGCTTTGCTTTCACTCTCAACTATCATCTCTCAACCCTCAACATTCTTAGTACAACGGTCCGCGGTTCGGTGCATCGCCTGGTTAGGCCTTTCGTCCATCGCGGCTATCGGATCTTCTTCCAATGATCCACAAATTCACCTCCGATCTTGGCGGTGAAACCCTCGGCCCCGAAACTGACCTGCACCCCTTCGCCAGGCGGTGAAAAATTGAATCGGCCATCCTTCGAAATAACAGACGTGCAGTGATCGGTCACCGCAGGCCCCTCGTTGGTGACTCCGGGCTTATCGAGATTGTTCCTTATCGTGTAGACGATCCACTCGCAGTACTTGTCCATACTGAACGTGTAGCGGCCGACCGTCGATTCGGACGCGATCGTTCCATCGCCATTCTTGACGAACAGATTCAGATTGAACCGCCCGTCAGCCATCGTATACAGCGCTACAATTGAAGGAGGGCGAAGAACCGTGCCGTTGGCCATCATGCGCTCCGTGAGTTCGTAAGTCCCGTCAATGGACGGCGGAGACGACGGCGCAGAAGTAGCAGGCTCGGAACGAACTGCTGACTGTGTCAAAGCGGTCAAAAAGATCAGGCCGCTGGCCACGTGACTCGCGAAAAATCTTGTTTTCATTTCTGGTCTGAGCGCGGAGGCCTAACGACCCAACTCAGCGACCGCCGGGCGGTGCGCGTGGGACGCAATGTTGTAGTTCAAGTTGTCCATCATCGTCATTCGCAGAGTTGGTCGGCGGTTCGCTGCAACGCCCCGGTTAGGCCCTCAAAATCTTTTCCATCGCCTTCCCTTTTGCTAATTCATCGACCAATTTATCCAGATAGCGTATTTCCCGCATCGTCGGCTCTTGAATGTCTTCCACTCGGACGCCGCAAATTACACCTTTGATCAGACTTCGCGAAGGATTCAGCTTGGGAGCTTCCTTGAAGAAGGTTTCAAAGTTTGTCTGCTTTTTCAATTGTCCTTCTAACTCCTGCTGACTGTAGCCTGTCAGCCAGCAAATAACGGCATCAACTTCTGACTTTTTACGCCCATTTTTTTCTGCCTTTGCGACATAGTAGGGATAGACGCTCGCGAAGCTCGTCGTAAAAATTCGATGTTTTGTTGTCACGTGGATAAAAGGCCTAACAATATGGAGTTAATATGGAGTTTAGCGGCGAGCAGCTAGCGAGTTCGCTGCAACGAGGGGTTAGGCGGCGGCACTGGGCTGATCGCTTGCGCTACGGCTCGGATAAGAGGCGACGTTCAAGGACTAGCGGGACAGCCTAAGGGTGACAAGGGACAATCGTGTCCTGCGCGGCCACGATCTGCCACTTCCCCGCGCGTTTTGGCCACGTGTCCGTCCAGATCTGGCAGCGCTTGGTCTCCTTGCCATCGTTGGCCTTATCTATCCAGCTTTCCGCTCCATAAGCGATCGCGATGGAGTCGCCGAAGAATTTGACTTTTACCTCGCCCAGTTGGCAGTCGCGGGCCAGAGACTTGGTATCTGTGGTGATGGCCTCGTCCTTGCCGTAGCGCCGGCCCGTTGGAGATGTCCCTTGGAAGTCGTCTGCAATAACGGCCTTAAGATCCGGCTGGGGGCTACAGGCTGAGCTGGCCCACTTTGCCTCGACGGCAATGATGAATTTCACGGTCTCCTCATCCGGCGATCCCCAGCGGGACTCCTGTGCCATGCTTGTTGAGGTAAACCCACGAAGAAGAAAAAGTGCGAGCACAAAAATTGGGATGATTGATGCTAATTTCATGGCGTTAGTTTTCTGTTGGGTTGTATTTCACCTTATCCAGGGACAAGCCTTGACTCGCCTCGGGGTGTGGTTCGCTGCATTTCCTGGTTAGATCATGCGGATTTTTCTGATCAGTGTTTAGCCAGGAAATTGGCAGTTGCTTGTCCGCACCTTTCTGGATCCTCAATCCACATATCATGAGTCGCGCCGGGAATGGTGGCCTGTTCCGCATTAGGCAGCAAATGATTCAACGCGTCGTTGATCATCCGCAGCGGAGTTAAAGTTTTCTCGCCAGTGAGCAACAATATCGGGAGCTTGAGGTTTCTTACAGCGTCGCGGCTCAGCATGGGGAACGCATCTCGCGATGTGGTGAGAGCCTTCCATTCCCGAATGTTGTCCATGAGGGACTGCCTGAACTCCGCCGATACCTGATCGTACGATCCTTTGCCGCTGAAATAATCGCACGTGACCCGCAACGCCGTCTCTGGATCGTCTCGTCGAAATGCTTCCCCCGCTGGTCTCCACATCGTTTGCATAAATTTGTCCAGTTCAGTCTGCCCTCCCGGAATTTCGGACAGCCATCCTAAAATGGGAGGCTCCGCCATCGTCAAACTGCGCACCCGCTCGGGATGCTCAGTTGCAAAGAACAGCGCCGTTAGGGCGCCATAGGAATAGCCGACGATATGGACGCGTTGCAGTTTGAGCGCGTCGAGCAGTGCGGCGAGGTCCCGAGCTTCAACAATCGCTGAGTGATCGGGCGGAACCTCGGCGTTGTTATTGGGATAGTTGTAGCGCCTGCTATAGGCGATCACCCGGTAATGCCCGCCTATACGTTCGATCTGCGAGTTCCACTCCCGATAGTCGCCGAGCCCACCGTGAATTAGAACTACCGGCATGCCGCTGCCTTTCTCGAGGTAATGAAGCTCTACTCCATTAACCCGAACATTCTTTATCAAAGCCGAGAACCGCTCTCCGTCACGTTGTTGGGCGACAAGTCCCGCCGACAGAAACGAAAGCAACAGCAAAGAGCCCATTAGTTGGCGCGTAGGTAACTTCACGCTCATCCTAACTTTTCTGGTTTGTTTTTGTGGCGACTGAAAGCCGCTCCCCGCGCCTAACGAGCTCAAGCTCACACACAGCGTCAGGGGAGCGCAAGCGGCAGATCCCATCAATACACTAGCTACGCTGGACACCAAAAAACCAACGCCGTTTGAGCCGTTGGCTGCATCTCCTGGTTAGGTCTTTGATGACCTATCCAGGTTGTAAGCGGCATACAGCTTCGGTTCGGGATTCCTCGCGATGATTGCTTCCACCACGGCGCGAAACTCATCCGTTAACCAATGCTTGCGTGTCGCCCACCATTCTTTCACTCCGGCGTAGGCGAAGTAGTCGGTCATGGTTCGCTCGACCTCGTCCCATAATGCTTTCTCCAGCGCACCGTCACGATAGTAAATGAACATGCCCTCACAGTTTCTGGTATATCGGGTGAAGAATGCGCTAAAGCTGAGTTTGTCTGGTGCGTCAAGATCTTGGAAGGAGCGCATACCACGCAAAAAAAGCGCTGCAAACTCGCGGCTTTCCTGCCCGGTTTTGACCAAGTCGCTCCACTGCACCGTTAGAATATTGATTCCCGCGCGGCGGCGCTCCTTGTTCTGCTCTCGAATCTGAACAGCGAGGTAAATCAACGAGATGATGACACCGATGGCTGCGACTACTTGACCGATCGCGGAAAGCATTTCCCAGTTCATAGGGCGATGTCAGACCCAACGAGAACAAGCTCAGCCAGCGCTGGCGGCAGCGTGCTTTGCCTCACTCTCAACTATCATCTCTCAACCCTCAACATTCTTAGTACAACGGCCAGCGATTGGCTGGAGCGCTTGGTTAGGCGCGCTTTAACGACGATCATGACCCCGTCAGTCTACATTATTGCTGCGTAATCCGTGAGGAGTAGTGGTTGGCAACCAATCGCCAGCGCCCTTGCTGCTTTACCCATACCCTGGTAAATCGCGTGTCGCGGGGAACAGTTTTGCCTTTGTCTTGCCCAACCATCGTTGAGAGGCCAGTCTCCACCGCCGTGTTTTCGTAGATGCGCACTTGAACCTCGTCGGTGGTGATAGACTGAAATTTCAAATCACCCGACGTGAAATCTGAAATGACCTGCGGCTTGGTTCTCACAGTGCCGCTTGGTCCTACGCCGATAAAATCATCAGCGTAGATGCGATCAAGGGCCACCGCATCAGCATGAATCTGTGCTTGAATGCGTTCGTTATCTAGTTGCCTTATGGCCTGCTCGACGCTGCTTCTTTGATCTGCGCTTGCGCTCTGCTTTTGCCCTAGGGCGATAGAGGTTGCTGTAAGGGTCAGCACAGCTATAACTAGTGTTCGTCTCACGGAGAATTCTCCTTCAATAATTTGTTTAGAATGCCCTGAAGGAGGCAAAGCCTGATGTGAGTGTCCAACCCTCAAGACAGTCAGTACCTGTAATAGTCTGTTGGCCTTGTCAATCACGCGCGTTCTAGTCCCGCTCGCTTCTCCGTCGCCTAACGAGACGGAGCTGAGCGACCGCGGGCGGTAGC
>QHPU01000109.1:0-8187 GCA_003219175.1 Verrucomicrobiota bacterium
AAATCCAACACCGCCGCCGTCATTGCCACAACCCCAGTCCGAATAGTCGGTTCCGGCACGGGTGCGAATTTGCTCGAATGCAGGGTTGGGAGTGGTGCCGCGCCCGGCTTTTTTGATTCCGCTAATTTTGCCGGATCGACTGCGCCGACATGAAAATTGGCCGTGGGGATGGAATGTTCCGGTACTAAACTGTATTCGGAGAAATCTTCGCCGCCCATCGTCGGATCGACCATTTCGACGTTCTGATCGCCCAACGCTTTTTTCCAAACCGCGACGAGTCGTTTGGTTAGCTCGGGATCGTTGTACATCGCGGGTGCGAAGTGATCACGCAGCACATTCGCCGTCGGCATTTTGTCGGCTGGCAATCCCGCGGCACTGGCGCATCCCTTGGCGATTCGCTCAATTGCGGCAAGGACGCGTTCCCGTACCTCGGCTTTGTAAGTCCGAACCGTGAGCTGCATTTTCACTTCATCCGGTATGATGTTGTGTTTGGTCCCGCCGTGGATCGAACCAACAGTGACGACAATAGGATCGAGCGGATTGGTCTCACGACTCGCGATCGTTTGCCATTGATTGATGATTTCCGCAGCCAGCACGATCGGGTCTTTGGTTCGATGGACGTACGCGCCGTGACCGCCGATGCCGTGGACGGTCACATCAACCGAATCAACATTGGCCGAGGTGTAGCCCTCGGTAACGCCGATGTGGCCGATCTCCAAATCGGCTTTGTCGTGAAAACCAAGGGCGTAATTCGGTTTGGGCCAGCGCGTGTAAAGCCCGTCACGCAACATGGCGCGTGCACCCGTACCGAGCTCTTCCGCCGGTTGGCCGACGAACACAAGCGTGCCGTGCCATTGATCCTTCAGTTTCGCGAGGGAGCGCGCCACACCGATGAGAGTCGAGACGTGAACGTCGTGTCCGCAGGCATGCATCACGTGCACGTCATCGCCCTTCTCGTTCTTGCTCACCACCGTGCTGGCGTAAGGCAGTCCTGTTTCTTCCTGCACCGGCAACGCATCGAGGTCAGTCCGCACCAAAACGACCGGCCCATCGCCGTTTTTCATCACGCCCACAACGCCATAACATTTCTGGTCGGTCTTTTCGTATTTACCGACGTTCTCGGTCACGTCGCAGCCGACCGCTTTCAGTTCCTTCGCCAGTAATGCAGACGTCCGCTGCTCCTGCGTCGACAGTTCCGGATGGCTGTGAACATCTTTGTAGATCGTGAGAAGGGAGGGCAGCTCGGCATCGGCTAGTTGTTGCGGGTTTTGTTGCGCAAACGATGTGAGCGAGGCGGCCGTTGAAATTACCAGGAGAAATCGGAGCTTCATGTCTCTACTTTTAGCCGCCGCGCCGGGCAAAGTCGAAGGATTGATTGTGGCGCGTCCTCCCCTTCTGTCATGTCGAGCGTCAGTCGAGACATCTCTAATCTTTTCTGAAGTTAAGTTAGAGATGGAAAGCCTGGCCTCACCAACTGCGTTGGCTGCGTTGCAGCCTCGACTTCCGCTCGGAATGACAGGAAGGATGATGCATTTGGCGACTTCCCCGGCGACGATTCCGTCACGATGCGCTACTGTGACCAATCATGACCAGCTTGCCTGATGGAATTGAAATTCGCGGTGAAATTGCTTCGGGATTCGATCAAATCCTGACCCCAGAGGCACTTGCGTTGGTGGCCAAATTGCAACGCGAACTGGGACCGCGCCGAGTCGAATGTTTAAGGCGCCGAGAGGAGCGTCAAGTTCGGCTGGATGCGGGCGAGTCGCTCGATTTTCTCAGCGCAACGAAACACATTCGCGATGGCGATTGGACCTGCGCATCGATTCCGGCCGATCTGCGTGATCGCCGGGTGGAGATCACCGGGCCGACCGATCGCAAGATGGTGATCAACGCCCTCAACTCCGGCGCGAAAATGTTTATGGCGGATTTCGAGGATGCGAATTCGCCGACTTGGCCTAACATGATTGAGGGTCAGATTAATCTGCGCGATGCCATCCGGCGCGTCATTAGCTTCAGCAGTCCGGAAGGGAAGGAATATCAATTGGGTGAGCGGCTAGCTACGTTGCTCGTCAGGCCACGGGGCTGGCATTTGATCGAAAAGCACATGCTCGTGGACGGCCAGCCCGTCGCGGGCGGTTTGTTCGATTTCGGTCTCTACTTCTTTCACAACGCGCGCGAGCTGCTCGATCGCGGGAGCGGCCCGTATTTTTATCTTCCAAAGATGGAGAGTCATCTCGAGGCCCGGATTTGGAACGACGCCTTCAATCTCGCGCAGGACGATATGAGGATTCCGCGTGGCAGCGTTCGCGCCACCGTACTGATCGAAACCATTCCGGCTGCGTTTGAGATGGACGAAATCCTTTATGAACTGCGCGATCATTCCGCCGGACTGAACTGCGGACGCTGGGATTACATTTTTTCCTGCATCAAAAATTTTCGGAACAATCCGGACTTCGTGCTGGCTGATCGCGCCCTGATCACAATGACGACGCATTTCATGCATTCCTATTCGCTCCTTTGCATCAAGACGTGCCACCGACGGAACACGTTCGCGATGGGCGGAATGGCCGCTTTCATTCCGGTGAAAGATGATCCAGCGAAAAACGAGCAGGCATTCGCGAATGTGCGCGCGGACAAGGAACGCGAAGCCAACGATGGCCATGACGGCACCTGGGTAGCGCATCCGGGAATGGTGCAGCTGGCGACCGAAGCATTTGATGCGGTGATGCCGCAGCCGAACCAGATCGATCGCAAACGCGACGACGTGAAGGTGAAGGCGCGCGATCTGCTTGATTTTCAACCAAATAATCCGATCACCGAAGCCGGCTTGCGCCAAAACGTGAGCGTGGGCGTGCAATATCTCGAGGCATGGCTGCGCGGGCGCGGCGCGGTGCCGCTCTTTAATTTGATGGAAGACGCCGCCACTGCCGAAATCTCGCGTGCGCAAGTGTGGCAATGGATTCGCAATTCCCACGGCATACTCAGTGACGGGCGGAAGGTTACGAAGGAATTGTTCCGCCGCGTGCTCGAGGAAGAGCTCGGGAAGCTGAAAATGTCGGCCAACAACAAGTTCAACACGGCCCGCGATCTCTTTGCTAAGATCACCACTGACGATGATTTTGCAGAATTCCTTACGCTTCCCGGTTATGACGCGCTCAATTAATTTGAGCGTGGACTGTCGAGCTCTGAGTAGCGCACGCGTCCCGCGTGCTGGTTTTGGCGTCCCGCCCAAACAATCTTTTCTGAAAGCGACGCCGCAAGAGAAGTCCGCGAAGGCGAGGACGCCTTCGCCAACACGCGAGACGCGTGCGCTACCCAGAAAGATGGCTTCCCATGAATAAGGAAGCCAAACCAAACTGGTCGAACAATCCACGCTGGCGTGGCATCGAGCGTACCTATTCGACGGACGATGTTCGCCGGCTTCAAGGAAGCCTGATCATCGAGCACACCTGGGCGCGGCGCGGCGCGGAAAAGCTGTGGGAATTGCTTCAGACTGGGCGATACGTCGCGGCACTCGGCGCACTTAGCGGCAACCAAGCCGTGCAGCAGGTCCGCGCTGGATTAAAGGCGATCTATCTTAGCGGCTGGCAGGTGGCGGCAGACGCAAATCTCGCCGGGCAAATGTATCCCGACCAAAGTTTGTATCCCGCGAACAGCGTTCCCGCCGTAGTCAGACGCGTTAATCAAGCGTTGCAGCGCGCCGATCAGATCGCGCACGCGGAAGGTAAAAACGACATCGATTGGTTTGTTCCCATTGTCGCCGATGCGGAAGCAGGTTTCGGCGGAGTGCTTAACGTCTTCGAATTAATCAAAGCGATGATCGAAGCCGGCGCGGCCGGGGTTCATCTCGAAGATCAGCTCGCGAGTGAAAAGAAATGCGGTCACATGGGTGGCAAAGTCCTTGTCCCAACAGCCTCCGCTATCCGCAATCTCATCGCCGCGCGGCTGGCTGCCGATGTTTCCGATGTGCCGACTATTCTGATTGCGCGCACCGATGCGGGTGGCGCCGCGCTCCTCACCAGCGATGTGGATGAGCGCGATCAAGAATTTCTCACTGGCGAACGAACGAGCGAAGGATTCTTCCGAGTCCGAGCGGGGATCGATCAGTCGATCGCGCGTGCCCTGAGCTATGCGCCGTATGCCGACATGCTCTGGTTTGAGACATCGAAGCCGGACATCGACGAAGCAAAGAAGTTTGCGGAAAGCGTTCACGCGAAATTTCCCGGCAAGCTATTCGCTTACAACTGCTCGCCTTCATTTAATTGGAAAGCGAAACTCGACTCCGCCACGATCGCACGATTTCAGCGCGAGCTGGGCGATATGGGTTACAAGTTTCAGTTCGTTACTCTGGCCGGCTTTCATACGCTCAACTACAGCATGTTCAAACTCGCGCGGGGCTATCGCGATCGCGGCATGGCGGCTTACTCAGAGTTGCAGGAATCGGAGTTCGCCGCCGAATCCGACGGATATAGCGCGACGAAACATCAACAAGAGGTTGGCACTGGCTACTTCGATGCGGTGGCGAAGGTGATCGCGGGTGGCGAAACCTCCACCGGGGCGCTCGCAGGCTCGACCGAACACGAGCAATTTCGTTAGCGTTTACCGCGGTCTTCAAACGTCCTAACAGACCGTTGAAGGACCCTCATCCTAACGTTGTCTCCGCGAAAGACGAAATCGTGTTCGCCTAGCTATCCGAGGTACTAAATGCGAACTTCCTCTCACCGTGGTAAACGCTTAGCGCCAAAGGCGCTAATCAGAACAGCCTAGGGCAACGCCCTAGGGAAACGATGTAATCAACCTTCCCAGCGCTGAAAGCGCGATTCAATCGAATGCTTTTTTGGGCCATGGTTACGATATGCCACAGTCGCTCAGCAAAGTTATCCTCCACATCATTTTCAGTACGAAGGATCGCGAGCCATGGCTTGACTCCACCGTAAGGTCGCGTGTGCACGCTTACCTGGCCACAATTTGCCGCAATTTGGGCGGCGAAGTCTCATGTGTTGGCGGCGTTGCTGATCACGTGCATATCGTGACTACATTGCCGCGAGCTTTTCCCAGTCGGAGTTGCTCGAGGCAATCAAGAAACCGTCTTCAAAATGGATCAAGGCCCTAGAGACTCGCTATCGGGGCTTTTTCTGGCAACGCGGTTACGGGGCTTTTTCGGTAAGCCCGAGTCAGCTCGCGGCGGTGAGAGAATATGTGGAGAAACAAGAGGAACATCACCGTACTCACACTTTTCAGGAAGAATATTGCGAATTGCTGTGCAAACACGGTATCGAGTTTGACGAAAAGTATCTGTGGGAGTGATTGGAACAGAGCCTTTGAGTCGCGCCTTCAGCGCTGATATCTTGTCTTGGAATGGTTTCCTGGGGCGACGCCCCAGGCTTACATTGGAACAGCGCCGTTGGCGCTAAACAGATACCTCTCCTTGGAGAGGACTGAGGTGAAGGGGTTGTCACCAATTTGCTAAAAAGATAAGATGAGCAAACCGACGAAGTCGACAATGTATGGTTGCTTATACCTTCAAGACGCTCGTCATTTGGCTTTCATCTTTCTGTCCGTAGCCGCGCTCGTTGACCGCGGTTTCAAAAGGCCGTCATTTGGGCTTTCATCTCTCTTGTGGCAAGTGAACCCAGCTCCCTGACCGATAGTCGGCTGGCAGCGCTTTGCGCAGAAGCAGCGCGCGATGCAGTTGTCGAGTACGAACGGCATTTTGACGAGATCACCCGGCGCGCACGCGACCGTTTTCTTGCTCGCGACTGGCGCGGCAGTTTCGATGATTCGCGCGAACGCCTCCGACTTTATTCTCTCATCCTCGACAGTCTGACCAATCGAACGCGCGAGCTCATGGCCGACCGGCTTGATCATCGCTCCATCTGGAAAGCGACCAAGGCCGCCTATTCCGCACTCATCGCGAAATCTGATCGTTGGGAAATCGCCGAAAGCTTCTTCAATTCGCTGACCCGCCGCATCTTCGCGACCGAGGGCGTGAACCAGGCAATCGAGTTTGTCGATACGGATTTCGACGTGTCCGCCAGTGAACAGCATGAAATTGCGCGCACCTATTCAGGGGGGACAGTGACGAAGTTGATTACCGAGTTGCTCACCGATGAAAGCGTGGGCGGATTCGTGGCGGAACATTGGAGAAATCTGCGTGAGTCGGTGGAATTGGCGGCGAAACGTCTCGACGCAGCGCTGTCAGGCGCGGACAGAATCGAAATTATCAGGGCCGTTTTTTATCGCGGTCGCGGCGCCTACATCGTCGGTCGCGCACTTCGCGGCGATACTTCAGTTTCGATTGCTTTCGCGCTGTCTCATCCGGATGAAAGTGACCTCATTCTTGACGCTCTGCTGATCGGTGAAGCCGATCTCGCCATTCTTTTCTCTTTTACTCGCGCTTACTTTCGCGTCGATGCACCGTGTCCATTCGCCTTCGTGCGCTGGCTGCGTGATTTGATGCCGGGCAAACGACTGGCTGATCTGTATAACGCCATCGGTTACAACCGCCACGCCAAAACCGAGTTCTACCGCGATTTCGTGCACCAGCTCCAAAATTCCAACGACCGCTTCGTTCAGGCCGAAGGTACACGCGGCATGGTCATGATCGTCTTCACCCTGCCGAGTTATGACGTTGTCTTTAAACTCATCCGCGATCACTTCGACCAGCCTAAGGACAGTGATCGCAAGGATGTGATGCGGCGCTACAAACTCGTCTTCGAGCACGATCGCGCCGGAAGATTGATCGAGGCGCATGAATTCGAGCACCTGCGCATTCCGCGGAATCGATTTGACCCTGAATTGCTGCAGGAATTGCTGAGCGATGCCGCGAGTATTGTGCGGGTCGATGCCGACGATGTTTTCATCAACCATGCCTACGTCGAGCGACGGGTGCGGCCGCTAAATCTTTTCTTCGCGCAGGCTGATGATGGCGCTGCTGTCCACGCCGCCTGCGATTATGCAAAGGCGATCAAGGACCTCGCAGCTTCGAATATTTTCCCAGGCGATTTTCTGACAAAAAACTTCGGCCTGACCCGCCGCGATCGCGTCGTCTTCTACGATTACGACGAGCTTTGTTTTTTAACCGATTGCAATTTCCGCGAGCTGCCGCAGTCACGAACCTACGAAGAAGAAATTTCAGCCGAGCCGTGGTTTTCCGTGCGGGTGAACGACATTTTTCCGGAAGAGTTTCCGCGTTTCCTCTCATTTCCGCGCGTCGCCCGTGAAGAACTGATGAAGCAACACGGCGACTTGTTTCGTCCAAAATTCTGGCGCGAAATGCAGGCGGCAATTCGGGGCGGCGAATTGCCGGAGGTGCTGCCTTACGCTCCGGAACGGCGACTTGTTCCGGAACATTGATTCCCACAATGATGAGACCATGCGCGTGAACAAGCCTGCGAACTATGGGCCTTGGTTGGTCGGACTCGGCGCGGCATTGTGGGGGACGGAGAGTGCCTGGCGCATTCCGTTGAACAATCTTTTCGATGCCCGCGTCATCGTCTTCTGGGAACACGTGCTCATCTTCATCAGCTTCTTGCCCCTGCTTCTGTCGGAAGCGCGCCAGTTCCCGAAAATCAATGGTCGCACCTGGGCGTTTCTCATCTTCTCCGGATTCGCCGGTTCAGCCGTCGGCACAATATTTTTCACCCTCGCACTGAAGGAAGGCAATCCCACGGTGGTGAACGTGATTTTGAATATTCAGCCGGTCATCTCCACCCTGGGCGGTTTTTTGCTCTTCGGTGATCGGCTGACGCCGCGGTTTTTTCTCTACGCCGCGATTGCGGTGGGAGCGGGAATTTTTCTATCAGTTGAGCACCCGGAGCTAATCGGCATCTCGTTAGCCCAAGCCGGTCTGAATCGCGGTACTGGTTACGCTTTCATTTGTTCCCTTTTCTGGGGGCTATCGACCGTTGCGGGTCGTGGTGTCATGCTAGGCATGCCGCTGCGGCTGGCTTCGAGCTTGCGCATTGTCGTTGGACTCATCTGCATGACGTTAATTTTGCTGGTCGACGGAAAACTGAATTCCGGTGCGCTCTGGCCCGTTGCCGCCCAATCACATCTAACTACCGCGATTATTGCCTTGCTTCTACTCGCCTCGATTTCAGGCGGTATTCCTTTGCTCATCTACTTCGAAGGTCTGCGCCTGACTCGAGCTTCTACCGCCGGCTACTTTGAAATGATGCAAACCCT
>QHPU01000109.1:8338-10487 GCA_003219175.1 Verrucomicrobiota bacterium
GGCGGCGATGCACCTGCCTCAACTGATCTTTGTCATTTCGGAAGAAGTCGATGAGTTTGCAGGATGGCTTTTGAGGATAACGAACTCCTTTTCGGCGCCGACAAAACGTCGCGCATTGTCGCGATCGAACTCGGCGAGACCGGCACGGTGCGCGTTTATTGCCGCGAAAAAAATGGCAGTACCACGGTCGATGTTGAGCCTTTTCATCCCTTCGTCTGGACCGATGGCGATATCACCGATCTCGGCCTGGAGAATGCACAAAAACTCGCAGGCGATTTGAAATACAATTGGCTCGTCACCGTCGATAGCTGGAAAGAGCTGATCGCGTTGCGCAACGGTTTGAAAAAGGCGGGGCGTAATTTTTTCGCGCTGAGCGATCCGGTGCAGCATTACCTCAGCTCAACCGGGCGGACTCTGTTCAAACAGTTGCCGTTCGAAGAACTGAAGCGGCTGCAGCTGGAAGTAATTTCGCCGGTCGGCGAAAGCGATTTGGCGGAGGCATCGCAAAATCCGATCGCTAGCATCGCCTTGTCCGACAACAGCGCTTGGGAGCAACTCATTGTCGTCGATCCCGCGAAGCCGGAGGAGTCGGAACACGACGCGCTCAAACAACTCACGGCAATTATTAAGGAGCGCGATCCCGATGTAATCGAGGGACATAATCTTTTCCGGTTTGATTTGCCCTATCTAGTGGCGCGAGCACGCAAAGCGAAAGTGAAGTTGGATTGGGGCCGGAGCGGCGGATTTCTTCGCTCGCGTCCATCGCGTCTGCAAATTGCCGAGAAAACCATCGATTATCCAAAGTTTCAGATCGATGGCCGCCATTTCGTCGATACGTTTTTGCTCGCGCAGTTCTACGACGTTGGCATGCGCACGCTCACGGGCTTCGAGCGGATAGATGTGGCGCAGCATTTTGGATTTTGCGATAGCGCTGAGCTATCGGCTCTGACGGGCAAGGAACTCCAGCGCGCTTATATCAATAACGACGATCGTTTTCGGCGACGTGCTCTTTGTGCAGTGCGCGAGACTCGCGCTGTAGCCGAGTTATTAAGCCCGAGTTATTTTATTCAGGCGCAAATCTTTCCCTACAATTATCAGGATGTGATCGTGCGCGGCAACGCCACCCGCATTAACGCGCTCTTTTTGCGCGAATACCTGCGGCAGCGTCACAGCATTCCGGAAATGCCTATGGCGATGAGCTTCGAAGGAGGCTTCACCGCCATCTATTTTACCGGGGTCGCTCGCAACGTCTGGCACTGCGATGTCGCTTCGCTTTATCCCTCGATCATGTTGCAGTTCGACTGCTTTCCTGCCACCGATCAGCTTCAAATCTTTCGGCATTTGCTGACGGACTTGCGCAAATTCCGTCTCGAAGCCAAGGGGCAGATGCAGGCTGCCGACAAGGAGAGTAACCGCCGTCACTGGCATCATCTCCACGCGCTGCAAAATACCTTCAAGATTTTGATCAACAGCTTCTATGGCTATCTTGGTTTCGCACAGGGGCACTTTGCCGACTTTGACGCCGCGGCGCGGGTTACGCAGATTGGCCGGGATCTATTGCAGAAGATGATTGCGTGGCTCAACGAGCGCGGCGCGCAGGTGATTGAAGTCGATACCGACGGGATCTATTTCGTCCCGCCAAATGGGGCGCATCATGCTGCTGCTCTCGAGGCGAACGCCAGTCCGGCTCGGACCGTGTCGCGTGCAAAACGTAAAGCAAATGCAGCCGACACGGCTGCCACTACAGGAAATCAGATTGATGAACTACGTAAAGGTTTAGCCAAAGAACTTCCGCCAGGCATCGAAGTGGAGTTCGATGAGCAGTTTGATGCGATGTTCAGTTACAAGGCAAAGAATTATGCATTACTAACCCGCAGTGGTGACGTGATTATCAAGGGTGGCGCCCTCAAATCCCGCGGATTAGAAAAATTCCAGCGGATGTTCCTGGAGGAAATGATCAAACGGATCATGGAAGGAAAAGGGGAGGAGATTGGTCACCTGCGCCATCAATTCGAGAAACGAATTCGGAATCGCGAGATGCCAATCGAGATGCTAATGAAGACCGATACGCTCCAGGATTCGCTAGAAAAATATCGGGCAAAAATTGCCGGTTCGGCGCGTAACCGTGCTGCCGCCTATGAGCTGGCAC
>QHPU01000110.1 GCA_003219175.1 Verrucomicrobiota bacterium
CCGCCACCGCCAGCAGTGTCACCTGTGCCCTCGGCGTCTGGCACGCCGAAACCAACATCAGTCGCAGGTCCAAGTTCTGAAAATCGCGGGCAGCCCGCGGCAGCCAGCAATCCGCCCAGCGCGTCGCCAGGCACTCAGCCTGGTCCCGGCACAACGCCCGCTGCTTCAGCGCCGCCAAGTGGACAACCCGCCGGTTCGCCTTCGCCGACGCCCGAACAAAATCCGCCCGGAACACCAGCCCCGCCTCCGGCAAAATCGCCGGCCTAATTTTTTGCAAATGAATCCTACGGAAATTCCGCTCAAAAATCCAAGTAGCGTGACCGATCTGAGTATCGGCGAGGTCGAACAGGTCGAGCGCGCGCTGATTGATGCCTCTACCCGGGTGCCCGTGCTGATGTTTTACGCTTCCGCCGTCGCCTGGTTGCTGATCGGAACCGTATTGGCATTTTTCACCTCGTTCAAACTCCATTCGCCCGATTGGTTGTCGAACATTTCGGTCTTGACTTGGGGCCGGGTGCGTCCGGCGCATCTCAATGTCATGCTTTACGGCTGGGCGTCGAATGTGGGAATGGGTACTGCCATTTGGCTAATGGCGCGGTTGTGCCGCACCACCTTGCGTCATCCGCTGTTACTCGTTACCGGCGGCGGATTTTGGAACCTCGGTGTCCTTCTTGGAATTTGCGGAATTCTGATGGGCGACAACACCGGCTATCAATGGCTCGAATATCCCAGCTATGCCGCGTGGACTCTTTTTGTTGGCTACTCGCTGATCGCTTCCTGGGCGGTTCTAATGTTCCGGTTTCGTCGCGGCGATCCGATCTACATCACCCAATGGTATCTGCTGGCTGCGTTTCTTTGGTTCCCGTGGATGTATCTGGCCGCGCAGACCATGCTTTTCATCGTCCCGGTGCAGGGCGTCCTTCAGGCGGCGGTCAATTGGTGGTACGCAAACAATCTCCTTTTCCTTTGGTTCGGATCACTCGCGCTTGGCACCGCCTATTACATGATTCCGAAAGTAATTGGCCGGCCCGTTTACAGTTATCACCTCGCCGCCATCGGCTTTTGGACATACGCATTCTTTGCGAGCTGGACTGGAATGCAACGACTGGTGGACGGCCCGTTCCCGGCCTGGATGATCACAGCCAGCATCGCCGCCATGATCTTGTGCATCATTCCCGTCGCGACTGTCGGATTAAATCATCACATGACCATGCGCGGTTATTTCCCGCTGATGCGTTACAGCCCCACGCTGCGGTTTACCGTTTTTGGCGCGATGTCTTACACCGCGTTTAGCCTTCTCGGCGTCCTCATTTCATTGCGCTCGTTCGCCCGCTACGTGCAATTTAGTGAGGTTAGCGTCGCTTACAGTCACCTTGGGCTCTACGCCTTTTTTAGCATGATCATGTTCGGAGCGATGTACTACATCGTGCCGCGATTGGTCGGTCGCGAATGGCGCTACGCGTCGTTGATAAAAATTCATTTCTGGGCGTCGGTTTACGGCATTGGATTAATGACGCTAATGCTTCTCGCCGGCGGATGGGTGCAGGGTCTAAACATGGACAACCCAAGCCTATCGTTTACCGAAAGCACCCAGTCGGTCCTCCCGTATCTGCGCGGTCGCAGCTTGTCTGGAATCCTGATGACGGTGGCGCATTTCGTCTTCGCTTATCATTTTCTCCTCATGCTTCTCGGCCTTGGCCGGACGGCCAGCGTGCCAACATTTTTGAATCCCGTGAACCCTGAACCCGGTGAGATGGTCGCGCACTGATGAAGGGCTTCACTCCACTCGTTCTCGGGCTCCTGGCGACGCTTGCTTTTTCCTGGCTTGGGCTCGCTTACATTCCGGATTTGCAGATTGGACATCTCGAACCGCAAAGCGACGAAGAGGGCACCGACATTTATCCGATGCCAAAATCTGGAATGGCCGAGCGCGGCAAACGCGTTTACGTCGCAGACGGTTGTTTTTACTGTCACAGCCAACAAATTCGCGCCGATTACGCCGCTGCGGATGTCGATCTTCAGCGCTGGGCAGCTCCAAGCCCGCGTCCAAAGTGGGGTGATCGGCGTAGCGCGCCGCGCGATTACATTTTCGACCGCCCGGCAATGATCGGAAAAGTGAGGCTCGGACCTGACTTGGCGAACATTGGTAAGGCTGCGCCTGCCGAGGAAGAAGCCGCGCCAGCGCAACCTGCTCCGGCAGGATCGCCTGGTGGAAGTCCCGCGCCGGCGAATGCGTCGTCACCCCAAGAGAATGCTTCACCACCGGCTGCAAATGCTCCCGCACAGCCGGGCGCAAAGCCGCCCACACCACCGTCGCCTGCAGCGGCCTCGTCGCCAGCGCAATCTGCTCCGGCGGGATCGCCTGGTGGAAGTCCCGCGCCGGCGAATGCTACGTCGCCAGCGCAAGCTGCAGCCAGTTCTTCGCCTGCAGCCTCATCTTCCGAATCACCCGCGCCTTATTCGGTCGCTTGGCATCATCAGCATCTCTATTCTCCGCGCAGTCTGAACCTCGATTCGGACATGCCGGCGTACAAGTTTCTCTATGAGAAACGGCGCATCGGGGGGCAACAATCCGCCGATGCTCTTCATTTAAGAGGTGACGAAGCACCGGAAGAAGGCTGGGAAATTGTTCCATCCTACGACGCTAAATGCCTCGTAGCTTATTTGATGTCGCTCAATCAATCGCATCCATTATCCGAAGTAAAATCGGCCGCGGCGCCGGCTGGGTCTCCAGCAGCGTCGCCTGCCGCGGCCGCCCAACCTCCTGCCAAGAAATGAGCCCTTCAGATTTTACATCGCGACCGCGCCAGGGCATGGATTATGGAGAGAGCGAAGAAGTGCAAAAAGTGCACGCCGCAATTCAGCGGGAGAAACAGGAACCACGCGTAGGATTGGAACCCCTCTCGCTGTGGCTGATTGGAGTTTACTCGCTCGCGCTTTTCTTCGGCGGCGCATATCTCGGGCGCTATTCCGGTGGATTCAGCGGCGATAGCTTGGATCCGGGCGGCATTCCGACAGCGAAAAAGGCGGGCGGACCTGGTGGTGGCGGTCAACAACAGCAACAGGAACTCACGCCCGCGGAGCGCGGTAAGAAAGTTTTCGCCGCGAATTGTCAGGTCTGCCACCAGGCAAACGGACTCGGATCGCAAAGCCAGGGTTATCCACCCCTGGCCGGTTCTGAAATTACGAATGGCGGCTCCCGTCGCGCCTCCATGGTCGTGATGAAGGGCTTGCAAGGTCCGATCACGGTCAAGGGACAACAATTCGGCAGCGCCGTCATGCAGCCCTGGGAAAGTTTGGGTGACCAAAAGGTTGCCGACGTTCTCACTTATGAGCGACAAGAGTGGGGAAACCACGGCAGCCCGATCACGAAAGAACAAATTGCGGCCTTGCGCAAGGAACTCGCCCGCCATTCGGGATCGTTCACCGAAGCCGATCTGCACGCTGCTCCTGACGAAGATCTGCCGGGTGGCGAGCAAGGGGCTGCTCCTCCTAAGCCGGGAGAGCAAGCCAAACCTGGCGCGCCGCCGCAGGGTTCTCCGCCGCCAGCCACGCCCGGGGCCCAGCCGCCCAAGCCGTAGTCATCAAAGCCGGCTATTTGTCATGTCGAGCGAAGTCGAGACATCTCTAGCTAGTTAAGAATCTGTAAATAGGGTTAGAGATTCCTCGGTTCGCTCGGAACGACAGAAGAGTAAGCATGAAAAACTACTGGCTCGTGAAATCCGAACCGGAAGCCTATTCCTGGAGCGATCTGGTCAAAGAAAAGAAAACTAGCTGGACCGGTGTCCGCAATTTCAAGGCACGAAATAATCTCCGCAGCATGCGTGTCGGCGATGAGGTTCTCTTCTATCACAGCGTTACCGACAAAGCGGTTGTCGGGATCGCCAAAGTGGTCCGCGCCGCCTATCCCGATCGCACCGCGAAAGAGGGCGATTGGAGCACAGTCGATCTGGCACCAGTGAAACCATTGCGCAATCCTGTTACTTTGGATCAGATCAAAGTGAAACGATCGCTACGGAATATTTCCTTGATTCGCCAATCGCGCCTTTCTGTCCACGCTCTCACTGCCGCCGAGTTTCGCGAGATTTTAAATCCGAGGTGAAGGGGCGCTGCTTTGTTCCGGAAAAACATTAACGAGACGAAGATGCAACTCAACCTCGGACCGTAACCTCCAGTATAGTAAACCTAATGTGGACGTGGCTTATCCCAGTGTTGTCGCTCGGTTTGCTCGTTGCCGCGTTTGTAGCAGGCGTGGGAATGTTCCTTGGTATCTTGTGCGGCGCGGCGCTGATAGCGTCTGTCATCGTAGCGGTCCACCACGCTGAAGTCGTCGCACATCGTGTGGGCGAGCCCCTTGGCACACTGGTGCTTGCCTTAGCCGTGACTGCGATTGAGACCGCGCTCATTCTCTCAATGATGATTGCCGGCGGCGCTGATATGGCCGTGTTGCCGCGCGACTCGATCTATGCGGCTGTCATGATCATCTGTAACGGCGTCGTAGGCATATGCGTCCTACTCGGGGGCGTTGCTCACCGCGAACAGACCTTTCGCGTCGAAGGCGCTGGAGTAGGAATCGGCGCGCTCATTGTCATGTCAACGCTCACGCTCGTCCTACCAGCGTTTACCACAAGCACGCTTGGTGGTACTTACACCACTTCGCAACTCGCATTTGTGGCGGTAACTTCGGCTACCCTCTGGTTGATCTTCATCTTTATTCAGACCGTTCGCCATCGGGACTATTTCATCCCCGTGACCAACGCGGCCGACCCGGAGGTGCATGCCGAGCGGCCAACCTCGGGGCAGGCATGGATGAGCTTCGGCTTGCTTCTCCTCTCGCTAGTGGCCGTAGTAGGCCTGGCCAAAAAGCTTTCGCCCGCAATCGAGCACGCTGTCGAGGTGGCCAACGCGCCCAGAGCCGTCGTCGGAATCGTGATCGCCACGCTGGTTCTTTTGCCAGAAACGTGGGCCGCTGTGCGTGCTGCCCGTGCCAATCGACTTCAAAGCAGCATGAACCTTGCAATCGGCTCCGCCCTCGCATGCATCGGTCTCACTGTTCCCGTTGTGGTACTGGCGTCGATTGCGTTCAAGCTGCCTCTAGTCTTAGGCTTGGAACCCAAGGATATCGCGCTGCTCGCTCTGACGTTCCTGGTGAGCGCTTTCACACTCGGCACCGGTCGTACCTACGTGCTGCAAGGAGCAGTCCATCTAGTCATGTTTGCGGCGTTTCTATTTCTCGCCTTCGTGCCCTAAATTCGACGCTGCTCTGGAACAGATCGAGGTACGTCTAACGAGAGTAAGACTTGCAACCGCTGGAAATGGTAAACTGGACGGCTAAGACTCGCGGCGCGGGCCCCATTGATTGTTCCATCTCGTCGCCAGGCTGGGATTCATCTCCTCTGGCTGCCGCCTGCGCGACGTGACGCTGCGTGCAGAGCTGCTGATACCGTTGATGTTCTATTTCTCCGCCGACGTAAGCCACGCCGGCTCGTCTCTTTCGTCCGTCACACAAATGTAACAATCGCGCGCGAGTCTTATGGCAATTGCCTGGCGCGCTCGCAACACTGCACAGCCCAGAATGCTCACCGCCAAGGCTCGGCAACGTTGGTTTGTCACGTAGTTTGGATCGGTTCCAACTTTTTCATCCAAGTATTCGACGGTCTTCGGGTTGAGCGCGTTCGCGCAATCGCCTTAGGCTACGTGTGAATTTCACCGAAGACCGGAGGGATATTGACCCGCAAAGCTGTTTGCTAAGCAGCGTAGGGAGTTTAAGTCGCAGGGCTTATTCCTTAGCGTCGTTGGGTTCCTGATTCCAAAGAAGAAGGAGTAGATGGTCGGCAAGAGTACCATCGTGATGACGGCTCCCAGCGTAAGCCCAAACATGATCAGGACAACATTGAAACCCAGAACACGTCGCTGAGAAGCGGGATTACGCCCAGCATCGCCATCCAATCTATCGCTTGTCGGACTAGTCGGCGCATTCGAAGCCCGGCACTTTCCGGTCAAACAGTGACATGAGGTTCATTTCCGAACCGCCTAGTGCGTGCTCGTGTGGAGCAAAACTCAGTCAGGGAGGAACGTCACTTTACCCGTAGAGACATCGTAGATCGCTCCAACGAGGCCAATCGTACCGGCGTCGAGCTGCTCCTTTATAGTCGGGCTCTTCTCGCGAATGTCCTTCATCGCCTGAGACACGTTGGCTTGGGCGACTTTCGTGACGTACGCTTCGTCTTTCGAACTGCCGGGGCCGGATGCTGCTACGGCAGGCCGGATCTTCGCAAGGAGCCCGGTGAGATTACCCAGCTTCGCGTCGTCGATAGCGCCCTTCACAGCGCCGCATGACGTGTGCCCGAGGACGACGAGGACCTTCACTCCGACGACCTTCGTTGCGTATTCCATGCTACCGAGCTCGTCCTCGTTGACGATGTTGCCTGCGATGCGGATCCCGAAGACGTCGCCAATTCCCTGATCGAAGATGATCTCCAGCGGAGCCCGAGAGTCCATGCAGGCGAGGATTGCCGCAAACGGATACTGACCGCCGGCAGTCGCTGATACCTTAGCTACCCAGTCGCGGCTCCGCATGTTTTTCTCGACGAAGCGAGCGTTACCCTTTTTCAGCTTCTCCAAGGCCGAGGCCGGTGTCAACGCGGCCTGCGATTCCGCCGTCTGAACGGCTGGGCCCTTCTTGCCCGCGGTTTCGGCGGGAGTTTGCGCGACGGCCGATGCCGAGACGGCAAAAGCAAAGAACACGAGCCTGATCGTTAATACGATGGGATTGAATGATGTTTTCATATCGTGATTGATACACTAGCGCTTGCACGTGAAAACTTCCGCCAACTGGTTTGTTGAGCGGGAGCATTTCTGATCTATTTTACGGTAAACTTATTCCAGCAAAGTTCATGAGATTCTGGTTCTCGCACTCCCTTGCGGCCCTTCTTTGTGCCGCCTGTTTAATACCAGCACCGGCATCAGCCTATTATTACCATGGGCGTTACTATCGCTACCGCTACAACGGTCATTACTATCGGTATTATTACCGCGGGCACTATTATCAGTATCTTTATCAGGGGCGCTATTATCGTCACCGAGTTTGGGTGGCCGGCACCAACGGTCGTCCCGGATACTACCGCTATTGGTGAAGCGCGGCTCAAGTAAGTAACCGCTTGCGCGTCGCATCCTCTTCAGTGGTAAGCGGTCGCCGTTGCGGCAAGCCAAGATTGACCAAAAGAGTGACGACATCACCATCGCTGCGCTTGACGAAACCGTAGACCCTCGAGCTAAGCGCATCGCACGATCAGAAACTGACTCTATCTAAGCATGCGGTTTTGCGGCGAGCACTAAGATCTTAGTTCTACAATTCAATTTTCTTCACCATTCTCTTGGGCCACGCTGGCGTTACGATAGCGCCTCGGCCAACAATTCGGCCATGTGCTTCGGCCGGACTTCCGACAATTCCGAAATCTGATGCCGGCAGCTCGTTCCTGAAGCAACAACGGTAACATCTTTTCCCTCCGCTCGAATTTTTTCCAGCATCGGCGCCGCGACCTGCAACGATAATTCCTGTTTGGCTGCTATCATTCCAAACGCGCCAGCCATTCCGCAGCAACCCGTGTCGAGTACTCTCGCCTTTCGCCCTGGAAGTTTCTCGACCAACCGTGCCATAAATCCGGGATTCAAAATCGATTTGGCGTGACAATGCGCGTGGATTGCAACCGATTCTTCGCGCTGCCGAAACCGTGCCTGCTCTGGCTCGCCTTCGAGCAGGTCGTAGACAAATTTTTCGAAAAGAAAACTGCGTTGCGCAATGGACTCGACGCCGGGGATCTTCAACTCGCGATAGTCCTCGGCAAACATCGAGTAACAGGAGGGCTCGAGGAAAATAATCGGAAGTAGAGAGTTGGTCCGAGCCGGACTGGCATTAGTCGAGAGTTGAGAGACGTTGTAATGAGCAAATTTCGCCGCCAAAGCGAGGTTTCCCTGACTAAACGCCGGCCGCCCGCAGCATTTGCGACCCCGGACTAACGAGACATGGAGGCCGAGTGCTTCCAGCACTTTCACCGCCGCGATCCCGATGTGCGGCTCATTGTAACGGATGAATGTGTCGTCCCAAAGGATGACTTCACTGTAGCGGCGGTCTATGCCCGCCGGCCGATTATTTCGGCGGTCACAGACCGCCGCTACAGGTACGGGGTGATTCGCGAACCATCGATCAAACCGTTCATTCGCGTACTTCGGTAACGATCGTTTGGCGGATAGGCCGATCGTTTTTTCTATTAAAGTTCGCAACGGTCCGAAATTTAGCACTGCGTTTGCGAGGCGGGGAACTGCGCACCCAATTTCCCCGAGTAAATCAGGTCGGCTTAAAATTCGCTCCCGCAACTGCAAACCACGCTTGCGAATCGCCGCGTAGAGCAGCTCCGCTTTCAACAGCGCCAGATTTACATTCGATGGACACTCCGGCGTGCAACCTTTGCAAGAAAGACAATTGCTCAGCGCCGCATCCAATTCCTCTGACTCAAGAGGATCGTGCCCGTTCTCCCGCCACTGCAGAACTTTTCGGATCACATTCGCGCGGCCACGCGTCGACATGACTTCTTCGCCAGTGGCCAGGAATGTCGGACACATCGTCGGCGCATCTTTCCGACACCCACCGCAGCCGTTGCACTGTTCCAGGTTGCCGACGAAGGAACGGTCTTTGAAAGCGAAAGCTAGCCGCGGCGTGAACGGCAATTCGATTTGTCGCACAAAATTTTCCCGCAGACTCGCGTCGATCCGAAAGGTGTCGTTCCCGAAAATTTTGCCCGGATTCATGCGGTCGCCCGGATCAAAAATGCGTTTGATCTCGCGCATCGCGCCAAACAACCGATCCCCCAGTTGTTCTCGCATGTATTGGGTGCGTGCAATACCGACACCGTGTTCGGCCGAGAGCGAACCTTTGAACTGCTTCACCAGTGCCGAGGTTTGATCCGCGACCTGGCGAAACTTCTTCAAATCGGCCGGATCATGAAGGTCGAGCACAGGCCGCACATGCAATAATCCACTCGCGGCATGTCCGTAATAGGAAGCTTCAAGGTTGAGTGGTCGCATAATCGCTTCCAATCCGCTCACATATTCGGGAAGCTGCGCCGGTCGCACTGCCGCGTCCTCGATGAACGCGACCGGTTTTTTAACGCCGACGCATCCAGTCAACAACGACAAACCAGCCTTGCGTACAGCCCAAACCAAATCCATTTCCGGCGCGCTCGTGAGAATTTTCGAACGCAATCCGAGCCGGCGTGCCTGCAAGACCGCGAGCCGTTCCGCTACGTTCTCATCGTAGAACTCAACAATCAGGACCGCAGCACACGGTTTCGTATCCAGTTCCATTAAATCGCGCGCTGCCTGAAAATGCAGTTGTCCTTTTGTCTGATCGAACAATGGCCGGTCGATGTGCTCGATCGCGGTCGGTTTCAGATCGAGCAGCTCGACCGTTGCCTGCATCGCATCATCGACGCTGGCGAAAAAAATCAAGCCGAGCCCTTTTTCACGGGGCAGGGGAGAAATTTTGAGTTCGGCCGAGAAAATCGCGGCCAATGTCCCCTCGCTGCCCGCCAGAATTTCATTTAAATTTTGCGGCGAATGCAGGAAGCGTTTGAGGCCGTATCCCGGCCAGCGTTTGATCATTCCCGGTGGCCAGCGCTCAGCCATTTCCTCGCTCTGCTGATGCAGCAATCGTTCAATTTGTGCGCGTTCTCCTTCGAGCGAGTTCCCCTGCAAACCAATTTTTGCGATTCGTCCATCAGCCAGAACAATCTCAGTCGCGAGGACGTGATCGGCGGTTGTTCCATAAAACGGTGCACGGGCTCCCGAGGAATTGTTCGCGATCATTCCGCCGATGGTAGCGCGCGAACTCGTCGCTACGTCCGGGCCGAAACAAAAGCCGCGCGGCTTCAGAAAATTGTTCAGTTGATCCAACACCACGCCGGCGCCGACCCGGACGGTTCGTTTTTCCAGATCGAGATCGGAAATGCCACGATTGTGTCTTGAGAAGTCGACAATCAACCCGTCGCCGATTGCATTTCCAACCAAGCTGGTGCCTGCGCCACGTGGCGTGATCGACAGTCCCGCGTCAATGCTTTCGCGAATGACTGCGCTCGCTTCCTCTGCCGAGCGCGGAAATGCCGCTCCTTCCGGCTCGATCTGATAAATGGAGGCGTCGGTCGCGAAGAGAATCCGGGTCAACCGATCGGCGCGAACATCGCAACCGGTCTGTTGCAATCTCCGCAGCGTCGCATCCGTCACGAGGCATTATCGTGCTTCAACTAGACGCGATCAAAAACATAACGCATCTAGTGCAAATCGAGGGATGCCGGGGACGCTACTTACCTTGCGCAATGGAATCCCTCGGCGGCGCTCGGGGGAGGGGCCCCTGCATTTAGCACTTTGCAAACGCGCTTTGTCTTTCGATATTTGATGCGGTAAATTTGTCTTCGCATGGACGCTACTACTCATCCACCCGAAACCCATCATCACGACGAGCACGGACACGAACATCATGAGCTGGGTTTCTGGCGGAAGTACGTCTTCTCCACCGATCACAAGGTGATCGGCATCTGGTACGGCATTAGTGGCCTGATCTTTTTACTCTTTGGTTTTTCCCTGATGATGATAATGCGGTGGCAGCTGGCGTATCCGGGAACAGCCCTGCCGGTAATTGGTAACGCTCTCGGGCATCTGTTCGGCCCCGGTTCCATGCCCGACGGCAAGATGACGCCGGAGTTTTACAACTCACTCGGTGCCATGCACGGCACGATCATGATCTTTGCCGGAATAGTTCCGTTGGCTTTCGCCGCTTTCGGAAATTTTGTTGTCCCGCTGCAAATCGGCGCGCCCGACATGACCTTCCCGAAGGTAAACGCCGCCAGTTACTGGGCGTTCTTTGTCGGTGGCGTGATCATGCTGGTAAGTTTTTTCGTGCCTGGCGGCGCGGCCAAGGGAGGCTGGACTTCCTACACGCCGCTCTCGGTTATCGCCGATAGCGGACCGAATTTTAATCCGTTTTTTAATGGCCAAACGCTCTGGCTGACCGGGTTTATTTTCCTGATCACATCCTCACTCCTGGGTGCGATCAATTTCATCACCACCATTATCCAATTGCGCGCACCCGGTTTGACCTGGATGCGATTGCCATTTTTCGTCTGGGCCCAATTTGTCACCGCATTCCTTTTGGTGCTGGCGTTCCCGCCGTTGGAAGCGGCGATCATCATGCAATTGATGGACCGAACGGCTTCGACCAGTTTTTTCATGCCGGCCGGGATGGTCGTGAATGGAGCGCCCATGCACATCAGCGGCGGCGGTAGCCCGCTCTTGTGGCAGCATCTGTTCTGGTTCCTCGGTCACCCGGAAGTGTATGTCCTGATATTGCCCGCCATGGGGATTGTTGCCGAAGTTATCGCCAATAATTCGCGCAAACCTCTGTGGGGTTATAAATCTCTCGTCTTTGCCGCCCTCGTGCTCGGTTTTCTCTCTTTTGTTGTCTGGGCCCACCACATGTGGCTTACCGGGATGGGCTCGGCCGTGAGCGCATTTTTCCAAACTACCACCCTCATAATTTCCATTCCTTCCGTCATCATCTTGAGCGCATTTTTCATCTCTCTGTGGGGCGGTTCGATTCGATTTAACACGCCGATGCTTTTCGCCACCGCCTTTCTGCCGATGTTCGGTATCGGTGGACTAACCGGTATTCCGCTAGCGTTTAACTCGGCTGACCTCTATCTGCACGACACCTATTACGTCATCGCGCATTTCCACTACATCGTCGCACCGGGCACCATTTTCGGTTTGTTCGCCGGCATCTATTACTGGTTTCCGAAAGCCACTGGACGGATGATGAATGAGTTCTGGGGCAAAGTGCATTTCTGGCCCTCACTCATCTGTATGAATGTGATTTTCCTGCCGATGTTTTTGCAAGGAATGCTCGGGATGCATCGACGTT
>QHPU01000043.1 GCA_003219175.1 Verrucomicrobiota bacterium
ATTCTCGAGTTCACCGTGCGCCGGGCCAAGAGCGAGGAAGCCTACTCGGTGGATGTGAACTACGATGGATTGATCAACGACATCAATGAGGGCGATACCGTTCTGGTTGATAATGGAGTGATTCATCTCCTCGTCCTGGAGAAACGCGAGAATCGCATTCGTTGCAAAGTGATTACGCCTGGAACGCTGGGCTCGCGACGACACATTAATCTGCCGGGTGTGCGAGTTAATTTGCCACCGCTGACCCAAAAAGATCTCGAAGACGTCGCGCTGGGAGTGGAAATGGACGTGGACTTCATCGCCTTGAGCTTCGTGCGTCAGCGGAGTGATCTGGAGGAGTTGCGGAAATTACTGGCGCAAAAAGGAAGCAAAGCCCAGGTCATGGCGAAGGTCGAGGATCAGTCCGCTGTCCGCTTGATCCACGAGATCATCGCGTCGGCCGATGCCATCATGGTGGCGCGCGGCGATCTCGGGATCGAATGCCCAATCGAGGAGTTGCCGATCATTCAGCGAAAAATCGTGAAACTTTGTGCGCGACTGGGAAAACCGGTGGTGGTTGCGACGCATATGCTGGAATCGATGATCCACAATCCTCTCCCGACCCGCGCGGAAATTACCGATGTAGCCAACGCGGTTTTCGAGCAAGCCGATGCCATCATGTTGAGTGGAGAAACCAGCCTCGGGGATTATCCGGTAGAATGCGTGCGCGTTTTGAATCGAGTCGCACTGCGGATTGAGCGCAGCGGCGGTGCCGGTTACGCCAAAGCTGCTGTGCTCGAAGATGCGCGACAAAAGACGGTCGCGTCTGCTGTCGTCCTGGCCAATTCATTGCCGCGCGCAAAAATCATTGTTTTCACCAGACACGGCACAATGGCGCATAACACTTCGAATCTGCGACCAGAATATGCCACCATTTTTGCTTTCACCCCAAGTGAGGAAGTGCGACGCCAGCTGGCCCTTTGCTGGGGAGTGTGTCCGGTGCGGATAAAATTTTCCGATGATCCGAGCGCAACCATCGAAGCGGCCGAAAAATATCTGCGGGATGCAGGGTTGACTTCGCCCGGTGACAATCTGGTGATCATCAGCGATCTGCGCGCAGGCGAGGCGCTGGTGGACACAGTGCAATTGCGAATCGCGCGATGAATAAATCCGCCCTTTACATCGAAAGCGATGCGAGGACGCATCGCACTCCAAAGCACTGTGTGCGAAATCCACGGCGGCCTCTATTCTTTTTCGCGGTAGCTTAGGGAGTAGAATGCGCACGCCTCCTCGTGTCGCTTTGGGAACGCTAAAAGACTTCGCGAAAGAAGTGCATGTGATAGCAAATTCGCATGCGGGAGAGGTGGCCCCACGCGCCACCACATCATTTAACGCCTCACGGCACTTACATGATCACGGCCGCAACGCTGTATCGAAAACCGCTCTTTGATTCTCATGGCAAACTGGATCTCTTGCGCGATACAACTTTGGCGCTTGCCAAAAGCTACGCGCTCATTCTGCAAGCATGGGCGTTTTTCCCTAATGATTATCATCTCGTGGTCAGCTTCGAAAACGCGACGACAGCGCATCGTGATTTCGTGCGCCATTTGCACCGCGAACTGGCGATCCGACTCAACCGCATTGATGGCGCTGCCGGCCGGGGAGTGATGTATGAGTTCTGGGACACTCACTTAACCTTCGAGAAATCATGGCTCGCGCGATTGAACTACGTCCATCAGAATCCGGTGAAACACAGCCTGGTTCCGCTGGCCAATCAGTACCCGTGGTGTTCGGCCGCCTGGTTTGAAACCAGTGCCCGAGCCGGCTTTGTAAAATCGGTTTACTCATTCAAGACCGATCGGGTTTAGCGCCCGACGATTTCTAAGCGCAAGCAATGCGAGGACGCATCGTACTCCCAAAGCACTGCGTGCGAAATCCACAGGGGGACGCCCATTCTTTTTTGCGGCAGCTTTTGGAGTGCGCACACATCCTCGCGTCGCTTTGACCGCAAAAAACGCGCGGATTGCTCCGCGCGTTTTCCCCTCGTACCCCTTAACTGAAACTTACGCCTCGACCGGCATCTCCAGGTCGATGTCGATAGGTCGCTCTTTTTTAGCCAGCGCGCGACGCAACTTCGACAGCGCAATGTTTTGCAACTGGCGAATACGCTCGCGCGTTACCCCAAATTTCTTCCCGACTTCCTCGAGCGTCTTGGGCTTGCCGCCATCGAGCCCGAAGCGGGAGAAGATGATTTTGCGTTCGCGATCGTCGAGCACTTCGAGCAAACCGCCCACTTCATTACGCAGATTTTTGTCGCGCAAGAGTTCGAACGGCGTCATCGCTTCCTCGTCGCCGACGATTTCACCGAACTCAGTAGAATCATCATCACTGATTGGTGCATCCAATGAGGCCGGCCGGATCGAAACCGTCTTTAACTGCGAAACTTTTCCAGCGGCAATGCCGATTTCCTCGCCGAGCTCGTCATCGGTCGGTTCGCGGCCGAGTTCTTCGCTCATTTGCAAAGAGACACGGCGCATCTTCGAAATTTTGTCGACCAGATGCACCGGCAAACGAATCGTCTTCGATTGATTGGCGAGCGCGCGCTTGATCGATTGCTTGATCCACCACGCCGCATAAGTCGAAAGTTTTCCGCCTTTCGCCGGATCGAAGCGTTCGACCGCTTTCATCAGGCCGATGTTTCCCTCCGAAATCAAATCCAGTAGCGGCAATCCAAGGTTCGCGTAATCATGCGCGATCTTCACCACCAAACGCAGATTCGAACGAATCATCAGGGCGCGAGCTTCCTTGTCGCCGCGCTTAATTTTGGCGGCGAGTTCAATCTCCTGTTGCGGGGTGAGCAGCGGAATTTGCCCGATCTCCCGCAGGTAAATCTTTATTCCTGTATCGCTATCTTCAGCAGCCATAAAACTTTTTTTCATCAACGTGCACCGGGGGCAGGGTATGCATTTTCCGACACATTACGGGTCGAAGGTCGTTCCTTAATCGCAGCATTTATCACGCGCGAAAACAGTTAACAAGGTTAAATATTCGCATTTCTGACACTTCCCGGATGTATTTCGTTCAATTAGACGCTTCCTTTTGAATTAGAGATACTTAGGTGCTATGGAAATTTGAAAATTCTGTGCGCTTTTTGATCTCAAAACAACGCGATTCGCGGCCTTTTCAAGAGTTCGGGGCGGAAAGGCGCGTCAAAAGTTCCCTTTTTGGGTTCGATTTTCCCCTGCCGCGCCAAACCCACGCGTAACTCCTATATATATAGTCTACGCTTCGACGTTCGCGAATGAGCGTTCGAGGGTGCGCCTAGAACCAACCCCGGCGGAGAGGCATACTTCTGCATGTCCCGGACACGGTCCGAGCCGGACTGGCGTTAGAGCGCGTCCCTCTGTCTGCATCGCGTTTTCTGCGCCGACGTTCCGTGTTCGGCGTTGAATCCACAATTTGTCTCTTTTCCCCGGAAAATTTCTCTGCCAACCTCGCGCAGATGCTCGCGAAGATTTATTCCGCCGCGGTTTTTGGCGTTGATGCCTACGAGGTCGAAATCGAGGTCAACGCCGCCGGTGGACTGTCGGCAATTGTTGTGGTGGGGCTGCCCGATGCTGCGGTCAAGGAAAGTAAGGATCGCGTCACCACTGCCGTTTCCAACAGTGGATATTACTGGCCGCGCGGGCGCACCACAGTGAACCTCGCGCCGGCTGACATTCGAAAAGAAGGACCAAGTTTCGATCTGCCGATTGCGCTTGGAATGATCGCGTGCAGTCAGGAAACGGACACTGCAAAATTTTCGCAATACAGTTTTGTCGGCGAACTGGCGCTCGATGGAGCGGTGCGTCCAGTGAAAGGAGTGTTACCGGTGGCGATTGAAGCGCGGAAGCGCCGGAAAAAGGCACTCTTTGTTCCGGAAGCAAACGCGCAAGAGGCCGCGATGGTGAAAGGAATCGCGGTCTACGGGGTGCGAAATTTGCGCGAAACATTTGCGTTTCTGATTGGCGAATGCTCGCTGCAACCCACCCGCGGCGATCTCGACAAATTTTTCGCTGTTCATCAAAATTACGATGTCGATTTTGCCGACGTGAAAGGCCAGGGACACGTCAAGCGCGCTTTGGAAGTGGCGGTGGCCGGCGGTCACAACATTCTCATGATCGGCCCGCCTGGGTCGGGCAAATCGATGTTGTCAAAACGAATCGCCACGATCATTCCGCCGACGTCGCTCGAAGAAGCAATCGAGACGACGAAAATCCACAGCATTGCTGGATTACTTACGTCTGAGCAATCTTTCGTGCCGACGCGCCCGTTCCGTTCGCCGCATCACACGATTAGCGATATCGGTCTGCTCGGCGGTGGAGCGATCCCGAATCCGGGCGAAGTGAGCCTTGCTCATAATGGTGTCCTCTTTCTCGATGAACTGCCGGAGTTTCATCGCTCGACGCTGGAAGTGATGCGCCAGCCGCTGGAGGATGGACGCGTCACTGTTTCGCGTGCCGCCGGCAGCGTCACGTTCCCGAGCGAGTTCATGCTAGTGGCGGCCATGAATCCGTGCCCATGCGGTTATTTTGGTGATTTAAAACGCGAATGCCGCTGCAGTCCAGGTCAGGTGCAACGATATCGGCAGCGCATATCCGGGCCGTTGCTGGACCGAATCGATCTCCATATCGAAGTGCCTTCGATTGAATATCGCGACATGGCAAGCGAACGGGTGGAGGAAGCTTCGAACGCAATTCGGGAACGCGTTTCGGCCGCGCGCAAGCGACAGCAAGCGCGTTTCGCTAACGATTCAAAGACAAACTGCAACGCGCGGATGGGAACGAAGCATTTAAAGCAATGGTGCAAACTGGATTGGGAATCGCAGGAGCTTATTCGCGTGGCCATGACGGAATTGAATCTCAGCGCGCGGGCCTACGATCGCATTCTCAAGGTCGCGCGCACGATTGCAGACCTTGCTTCTGCCGACAACATCAGCGGCGAACACGTGAGCGAAGCCATTCAGTATCGCAGCCTTGATCGCACACTTTGGGTTTGAGTAAGGGAATGGCTGCGCGGTTCATGGTCATCTCATTTCAACGCAGCGGTTTGAACTGGCTGCGTTATTGCACAGAATATTTCACCGGCGTGCGTACGCCGGGGCGCCCGCAAATCATCGCCGAAGGTCGGGTTTTCTTTGACCGGGCGCATGATGTGCGGCGAAAGCCGAAACGGAGCGATTTCACGGGTTTGTATGATGCAAGTGGGGCGGAGGTTTATGAACGGGTCGCGCTGTTGCTGCGCAATCCATACGCCTGCTTTACTTCGCATTACCTCGGGCGCAAGGGAGTGAACTTTAAGAAGGGCTTGGAGCACTTTGAAGCCTACGCCAATAACATCAATCAGTTCGATGCTCTAAAGGCGACGAAAGGCGTGTTCTACTTCGAAGATTTCGTTAGCAACCAGGAAGGGACATTGCGTTTCCTCGGCTTCTTCGAGATTGATCCCGGCTCGCGACCTTACAATTTTGCCCAAATGATCGAAGCGTCGCGTGGTTGGTATCGCGGCCATCACGGCCTCTTTGGTGAGCGCGAACGTCCTGAATTGAAAGCAAAAGAGCGTGCCGCAATTTCGCGCATGTTGAAGCGCGAGCTTGGCGACAAGTTCGAGCGCTATCTCGGACGCTATTCGCTAGACTAACGAAGCGCGGGGCGACCTAACCTGATCCGCCCCGCGCTTTCTTTACTACTACAAAGGTTTTCTCGCCGCGGCTAGTCTACTGGAACTGCCAAATACGCGATTAACGCGCCCGTACTTGGGTCGAGAGCTCTACCTGTAATCTCTCCCTTATCATTTATGTCTCTTGCGAGTAGGAGAATGCCAGAATAGCTGCCTTTGGAATCATTGAGGTCTGTAGGGTAAGCACCGTGATTCCAAATGACGGCGCGACAATCGGTCTGCCCCGCATCGCATGAGACACCGACTACCTGGCCCGCTTCGTTAATACCGTAGGCCTCACTATCGACATGTTGCGGTGTGCGTCCTTTCAAAGGCTTCAGGGGTCTGATGCCGTCCTCCCGCGTCCACTTGAAAGCGTGTAAGACGTCGCCGTCAACGAAGGCGGGGTCGCCGGCAAACCCGACGACGTCGCCATGTTGATTGATTGCCGTTGGCGTGTTCCACCATTGAGCGGGAAAGGGGCCGATCTCAGTCACCCCACCGTTCTCCCAAAGCACGGCATGCTTGGCCGAATGCCTTCCAATAGCTTGGTCGCAAGAACCCGAAATGCCCACGATTTGGCCACTGTCATTGATCGCGGTGGCGGCCCCTGAGCTGTCGCCAGAAACGAGCGGGAGTGCGTGGATTTGATCGGGCGGTCCTAAAGTCCACATGGTCGGGAGAAACTGGAGGACTTGGGTACAGCAACACGATGGGTCATGAACGCCATTCTCGGCCCATCCGACTGCTTGACCGAGGTTGTTGGCTCCGGTGGCAAAACCATTATTTCCTCCAGGGAAATTGGGCAGTCCGCGCATTTGTCCCTGTTGCCAAACGAACCCGAGGTTGATATAGCCGACGTTGTTGGGGGTACTGTAGAAAAATGCGCTACTCCAACTCTCGCCCAGCGGCTCCGGGTGGGCAGTTTGGGAAATACCCACGATGACTCCCGCGGTATTTTTCACCCTCCACGTGACACTGCTATTTGGTCCACCAAGGGTGCCAAGGTCAGTTAGCGTACTGTTTCGCCACAGAATAGCGTGCCGGTCCCTGTTCGGCATTCTGGAATAGCCTGCCGCCCAGCTTTGGTTATTAATACTGTTTCCTCCGCTACTAGTTCCGCCGAGTGAAGGAAGTGTAGATACATTGTATTGCGTCTTTGACCTGGCCGCAGGCTGTGTCTGTGCCGCAGCGTTCTGCCCAAAGGCCAGCGCTGCGCCGCGAAGTGCGACGAGGATGATTAGCAAAAGAATCCATCCACTGTAATCACGGTCTACGGCATAGTGAGCCGAATACGGCCTGGGTTCTCTGCCCGAGAGCGGCTCCACGGAGGGAGAATGAGAGTTAAGGAGTTGTTTTGGTGTCGTCATAAATATTTCCTCAGTTAATGAATTGTTTACTGAGTATGTTTTAGAAACTGGCTCTGATTGAAAAGAGCCACTTCGGGCGTTCGGAGTAGACCACTTCTGCGACCAAAGCGCAGGACGTTGAATGGTTAGATTATTGAATCGTTAAAGGGGTTTGTCTGGGGAGCGCACGCTGCTCGCCTGCGCATTTGCGGGCCTCGCCGCAACGCTTTTCAAGAGAAAAGTTCGTGACGTTGTAGCGCTCCGCAGCCGCTTACTTCAATTTCGCATCGAGCGCGCTGGCGAACTTTTGTAGACCTTCACGAATTTGCGCGCGAGTCCAGGCAGCGAACCCGAAAGTGAGGGCAGGATTCATCTCTGCTTTCATAAAGCATGATGACAATGGTGACGGCCGGATTCCGATTTCCTTACAGACCTGGCTGATTATCGGTAGGTCGGATTTCCGTCTTAGCCAGGCCACGAAATGCAGCCCCGCTTCCGGAATTTGCAAATCAAAATGTTTACTTAAGAGACGATTGAACTGTTCGATGAAAAATTCCCGCCGATCGGAGTACAATTTTCGCATCCGCTTGATGTGGCTGAGAAAAAATCCCTCGGACAGAAAACGGGCGAGTGTCGCTTGATCAATGGCGGATGAATGTTGATCCATTACCGCCCGGATCTTAATCATCGGGTCGATCAATGGTTCCGGGGCGAGGATGTAACCGAGCCGCAGAGACGGATAGAGAATCTTGCTCATGGTTCCGGCGTAGATGACGCGACCGGAGTTATCGAGTCCCTGCAAACAGGGAAGGGGGGGACCGGTAAAACGAAACTCAGAATTGTGATCGTCTTCGAAAATGTAGGCGTCCCGCTCGCGGGCGAATTCGATTAGCGCAGTCCGGCGCGCCAGACTCATCGTCATCCCGAGCGGAAACTGATGCGAAGGCGTGACGTAAATGATCTTGGGCGATCGCCCTTTGGCGGGTCGACCAATCACGATTCCTTCGCGATCGACCGGTCGCGGAACGACCGTGCCGCCAGCAAAACCAAAAGCGCGGCGCGCCTGATAAAATCCGGGATCTTCAATCCACGCCACTTCACCCCGATTTACCAACGCCAGCGCGCTGATTATCATCGCCTGCTGTGTTCCAGCGGTAACGATGATTTGATCAGATTGACAGCGCGCACCCCGAAAATCGCAAAGATAAGTTGCGATGGCGTTGCGCAGATCGGCGTCGCCGTGGCTCGAAGCGTATTGGAGCAAGTGTGCTCCTTTTCGGGCAAGAACTTGTGCCCGCAGACGTTCCCAAATTTCCATGGGAAACTCATCGAGTGCTGCGACCGCGGGAACGAAGGTGACACCAGGAGGACCTGCTATCCCAAAATCAAATTCTTTTCCGGAACGTTTATCGGGAAGGTCGCGAACCCGATTGGAAAGTCGGGGTGGCGATTGAGGGAGCCGCTCGTTTTTTGGCCGGCGCGTGCTCAGAAAACTTTCCGGAAGCGGATCGGCGACGAACGTACCGGAGCCGATTTTAGATCGGAGGTAGCCCTCGGCATGCAGCTTGTCGAAGGCGAGGTTGACAGTGAGTCTGGAAACTCCGAGATCGGCGGCCAGGGTGCGGGTAGAGGGAAGGCGCGAAGAGTTATTGCTAAAGTTTCCGGCGACCAATTCGTCACGAATCTGACGATAGAGCTGTTGATGCAGCGGTTCGGCTGATTTTCTGATCAGACGAACCATTTCGAAAGCGACGATGGAACGTCGGCGGCGCCTTTTGTTTCGAGAATTATTGCCTGGATGTAATCTCATGATAGCTGTGTGCGCCCTCCCCGAGCGGCCTCTCCTGACGCTGCGCGTCTTCCTCTTCTACTGGATGGAGGCGAGGGACCCGCAGGAATATTAACGAATTCGTCGATATTTCCGTGATAGCGTTAATCTCGATTTGCAGAAAAGGGCGGAGCTGTTCAACAACTTTATAAAGTGGTCTGGTCAGCGGCATCAAAGTGGTCTGTTGACAGTTTAGCATACGGCGAGAGGTTTTTGAGCAATGCAAAATCAAACTCCGGTTACCGATTATAAGAAGACGAAAGGCCTGATCTATTTCGCGAGAATGCTGGATAAGATCAGACTTTATGCGGCTGGCAGATTAGCTCCCGGATATTTTGTCGGAGTGGAAGATCCGACCTTCTTCGACTCTCGGTGCACCAGGTTTCTGGGAGTTGATTATGATGAGCTGGCGAAACGGACAATCGAGGGCGGCTCGGACGAAGAAATCTTGAAGTGGTGCTTTACGCATGGCCGGAGACCGACCGAAGAAGAAGTCGAAATCTGGAATGCGTTCCTGGTCAAACGCGGTTGGCGCGATGAAGGCAGCGCCGATTTGGCGGAGGCGAAGAAGCGAAATGGCTGGGAAAATCGCGATGACATTCAAACTTGGGTCGACCTGCACGATGCCGAGGAAGGGCGAACGCCGGGGCGATCGCTTGGCTAAATCGCTGAACCGTTAAATCGTCACATCGTTGAAGCCGATGAAGCGATGAAGCGATGCGCGGATTTAAGCGGAATCGCGAGCCTCCTTAAACTTGACGGTTTAAAGCCGTCAAGTTTCGGGATGTTGATGCTCGTATTGCTGGCCGGTCCGCTAGACGCGACTGCTCCGCTCGATTCTAATGCAGTAAAAGCAGCGGCCGAATATTCCGCGCGGCATCGCGGCGTTTCGTTTCTCGCTATTCAGGATGGCCGGACACTCTTGGAACAGAATGCGAAAACGCCGTACAAAATTTACAGTGGGACGAAGGCCTTCTGGAATTTGGCCGCGTTGGCCGCAGCACAAGATGGTTTAATTGATCTCGATGAACGCATCGCCGACACTATTACCAGTTGGCGAAGTAATTCGCGGAAGGCGCAAGTGACGATTCGGCAATTGCTGGATTTTGATTCCGGCCTCGACCCCCTTTTTTCTTTGCAGCAAACACAATCAGGCGATCGCAATGCCGCCGCAATTGGGGCGCGAATAGTCGCGGAACCGGGAAGCTTCTTTATTTATGGACCGGCCGCGCTCCAGGTCTTTCATCAAGTGTTGAAGAAGAAACTGCGCGATCAAACGCCGACTCATTTCCTCGAACGGCGCGTTTTGCGCCGGCTGGGGCTCGGCCGGCAGCGCTATCTCGAGGACCGTGCGGGCAATCCGTTGCTTGCGACCGGCTGGATTCTGACGGCGAAACAATGGGCGAAGATGGGACAGATTATTCTCAACCATGGCGCGCCGGTCATCTCCCAAAAATCTCTCGAGCAATGCTGGCACGGGACGTCAGCGAACGGCGCCTTCTCCCTCGGTTGGTGGAACAACCGCGCGGCTCCGAACGGACGCGAGTTTGATTTCGAGCAGATGCTGATTCCGAAATGGCCGAATCAGGATTGGCGAGAAGCATGTCTTTGCCGGGACGCACCAAGCGATTTGGTGGCGTGTATCGGATCGGAGGGACAACGGCTTTACGTTATCCCGTCCTTGCACCTCATCGTAGTACGACAAGCCGAAGGCGGATCATTTTCGGACGCTCGTTTTTTGCGGCTGTTGCTCGGCAGGGAGCGCTGGTAATGCTTCGCGCGTTGCGAGCATAAGAAGGCCGTCTTCTTTTTGCCAATGATAGCCGAAGGCAAAACCGAGCGGCGTCTCGGTTTGGCTGACGAGAGCGGCGAGATCGGGCTGGTAATATTTTTGAAATTCTTCCCTGTGCGGAACGTAACGCCCGTAGCAGTTCACCTGCCAGCCTTTCGGAAACATCCGCAGCGGTATCCCAGAATCGTCTTGAATAATGACGCGGCTGTTTTGCACCAGGAAATTGCGCACGCCGGCGAATCCGTCGCCGTGCATGAGGAATGAGGCGGCCTTGAGCAAACTCAAACCCGGTCCGCGAGCGGCGCACCAGCGAAGGAAAGCGCCGTCTCCACCGGATAAATCGGTTTTGAAATAATAAAGCGTTTGCTGCTGTTCGCCGCCGCTAAAGGTAATCTTGACGCCCTCGGCCGGACTGGTCACGTGCGTCACATCGACAATGGTGTAACCGAGGCGCGCCAGAAAAACGTAAAGGATCGGCAGCGTTCCGCTGACATTTCCGCGACCCAAATCGGTGCGCATTTCCTTTGTGATGAAATATTGAAATCGCAGAATCGAATTCATGGAACTGCGCAAGGAGAAGAGATCGGCTCGCAGCACTTCGGGTGGAACCTGAGCGAGGTCGGGAACATTGCCGATTGGTTCGAGCCCGGCGAGAATGTAATTGCTTGAGAGCGGAAAAAAGATGCTGGCGTACAAGAAGTCGGGCCCGCTAAACATATAGTACG
This sequence comes from Verrucomicrobiota bacterium, assembly GCA_003219175.1. Classification (GTDB taxonomy): domain Bacteria; phylum Verrucomicrobiota; class Verrucomicrobiia; order Chthoniobacterales; family UBA10450; genus AV69. The sequence continues at coordinate 11,371 of QHPU01000043.1, forward strand.
CGGTGTCGGCACTGCGGTGATACTGAGGCGCGTTGGCCTGCATCCACTGGCGGATCGGCCAGATTTGCTGCTGCTCTTTTCTTTTCCACGCTTCATTCATGGCCTGAGCGTGTTCCTGCCAGGCGGGATCGTGAGTGAGCGGCTCGAGCACACCGGTCACGGGCATGCCGGCGAGGAAATGCGCGGTCTCATCCAGAGTCGGCGCATTCTGGGCAAGAGTCTGAGTCGGACTGAGGGTCTGAGCCAGACTGGCGAAGAAGGCACTGGTCAGGAGTAGCGCCATCAAAATGCGGCATTTCATTTCTGGTTAGACGGTGCTGGTCGGTGTTTTTGGTGAAATAAAATAAATAATTAATCCGAGCGCAGCAGTTCCCAGACCGAGCAATGATGGTGTGCGGGTCGATTCTTCGACGAGCAGGTGCCAGAGCATCCAGCCGCTAATTGCCAAAAAGATCAGCGGAGTGATCGGGTAGCCCCAGGCGCGGTAGGGCCGCTCCAATTCCGGGCGGCGCCATCGTAAAATAAAAACTCCAAATACGGTGAGCGCCGAACAAAGCGCGAGACTGAATTGCACATAGTTTACCACCGCTTGAAATGTCGCAGTCAACAGCATGACGTTGACAATGACAAATTGTGTCAGGATTGCGTTGGCCGGGATTCCGCGCCCGCTTCGTCGCGACAGTCTCTTCAAAACTCCGAGATCCTCGCCCATTACCGCGGTTACTCGCGGTCCGATCCACATCATCGCACTTACCGTTGAGATGAGTCCGAGACAAATGAAGGCAGCCATTATTTTTCCACCGGTGGAACCAAAAATGTGAGTGCTGGCGATGAGTGCGACCTGTTGTTTGCCGATCATTTCGGCAGCGGGGGTGGTTCGTAGAAATACGGCATTCACGCAAACGTAGAGAATGATCACGATTATTGTGCCGAAGATGAGCGAGAGCGGAACATTTCGGCGGGGATCACGAATTTCGCCGGTGATATAGGTGGAAGCGTTCCAACCGGAATAAGCATACATCACCCAGTAGAGACTGATCGCGAAAGGGGCGCTCGCGATCAACGCGCCGTCACCTTTAACTGGCAAAAATGAAATCGGCTGCGTCCCTGCTGCGAAAAAACCGGCGGCAATCAGGACTGCGATTAACGCAACCTTGAGAATGGTGGACCCGATCTGGAATGCACTTCCAAGTTGGAGGTCGCACAACAGGACGAAGGTGACTACAGAGACGGATACGAGAGCGGCGAGCAGCGGATTTATCGCCGGGAAAATTTCCGCGAGATAAGTCCCGAATGGCATGGCTGCAATGGCGACTGGCGCAGAGAAGCCGACCGTGGCCGAAATCCAGCCCGCGAGAAATCCGATCGACGGATGATAAATCTCGCGGAGAAAATGGTATTCGCCACCGGAACGCGGCAACGCCGCCGCCAGTTCGGCATAGGAAAGCGCGCCGCACATCGCGCAGATTCCACCGACCGTCCAGAGTAACACGATTGAGAAACCAGTCGGCAAATCGCCCACCTGAAATCCAAGACTCGTGAAAATGCCGGTGCCAATCATGTTTGCAATCACAATACAGGTGGCCGTGAGCCGAGAGATGCGATGTGGAGTGTTTGGCGTGGACATCAATTATTTAGCAATCATGTCGCACGCTGTAGCCACGGCGCTCAGTCGCCGTGCGACTGGGATTGCGGCGCCCCGGCAGAGCGGGGCGACTACAACGCACGTCATTGCTCGATGTTAAAAGAATGGCGGCTAAGTCGCACATACTTTTAGCATCGCTGCCAGCCGCACTGGCGAACGATGGAGCTCCGCAAGCTTTTGCGAGGAGGCGGCCAATTCGCCTCACGCTACTAATCGTTAGTCCGTTTTGCCATCTGTCGCCGCACCGATTTGCGAACCGGTAATTGACATCGCGTCCGAAACGCGGTTCACAATTAGATATGGCGCGTATTCTCATTGCCGATGATCAACCGGACGTCCTGGAGGCATTGCGCATTTTGCTGAAGGGCGCGGGACATCAGACCGATGCGGTTACTTCACTCGCCGGAATTTTTAATGCGCTCGAGAAAAAGGATTACGCGCTTTTGATGATGGACCTGAATTACACCCGCGACACAACCTCGGGACAGGAGGGTCTCGAAGTTATCCCGAAGCTGCAGGAGGTCGACAGCACTCTACCCATCGTGGTGATGACGGCGTGGGCGACGATCGATCTGGCGGTGGAAGCAATGAAACGCGGGGCGCGCGATTTTGTCCCGAAACCGTGGGACAACGAGCGCTTGCTCGCGATTGTGCGGACGCAGATCGAACTGGCGGGTGCATTGCGCAAGGGCCGCAAGCTGGAAGCGGCCAATCAACTTCTGCGCGGCGGCGCCCCCAACATCATCGCAGAATCGCCCGCCATGCGCCCGGTGTTGGAAATGATTTCGCGAGTGGCGCCATCGGATGCGAACATCTTGATCACCGGCGAAAATGGGACCGGCAAGGGATTGATCGCGCAGGCGCTGCATGCTCTCTCGCCGCGCACATCGCACACCATGATCACAGTGAACATGGGCGGACTTTCGGAAACAATTTTTGAAAGCGAACTGTTCGGTCATGTCAAAGGCGCCTTCACCGACGCGAAAACCGATCGTGCCGGCAGATTCGAACTGGCGGACGAGAGTACGCTTTTCATGGACGAGATTGCGAATATTCCACTCAATTTGCAGGCGAAACTTTTGCGAGTGATTGAAACCGGCGAATTCGAGCGCGTCGGTTCTTCGAAAACGTTACACGCAAATGTGCGGATCATATCGGCGACGAATTCGAACCTTCAGAATGAAGTTGCCGCCGGTCGGTTCCGTCAGGATTTGCTTTTTCGCCTGAATACAATTGAGATCGGGTTGCCGGCCTTGCGCGATCGGAAGGAAGATATCATGCCACTGGCGAACAATTTTCTGCGCATGCACGCGAAACGATACCGGAAAGAACTGGGCGGTTTCGATGAAACAGCGCGCGAGCGTTTAATGACGCATCCGTTTCCGGGAAATGTTCGCGAGTTGGATCATGTGATCGAACGCGCGGTCTTGATGTCGACCGGCGCGCAACTTAAAGCGCGCGATCTGGGGCTCTCGACCGGCACCGGCGATTCGCGTGGGCTGGAAGACATGAGTCTGGAGGAAGTGGAAGCGTACCTAATTAAGAAAGCGCTCGCCCGGGCCGGGGGAAATGCGAGACAGGCGGCGGAAGCGTTGGGATTGAGTCGCAGCGCCTTCTATCGGCGATTGCAGCAATATGGATTGTGACTGTAGAGGCAGCCGTGCCGGCTGCACTCCGAGCCAGAATGGCGGATTTGCAGGCGACACGCCTGCCACCACAGTAGCTACCACAATAAGCAGCCAGTGAATCGCGAAACGAGACGATCGCCCAAACCGCGGCGTCGGATTTCGCACGAAACTCATCTCACCTGGTTAACGATCGGCGCAGTGGTCCCGTCGGCGCTGATCGCACTTTGCCTGCTCTGGTTCGGCGACTACAGCACCAAACTGCAATGGACCCTCACGCTCGTGATCGCGGGGTTCGCGTGTGGTTATATCGCGAGCGTGCGCGAACATGTCATCCGGCCGTGGCAAACGGTCACGAATTTGCTTGCGGCCCTGCGGGAAGGCGATTACTCGATCCGGGCTCGCGGTGCGCGCGAGAACGACGCGCTTGGCGAAGCGTTGCTTGAAGTTAACGAACTCGGAGAGACCTTGCGGCGACAACGTCTCGGCGCATTCGAGGCCACCGCGCTTCTGCGAACGATCATGGCCGAGATCGACGTCGCTGTTTTCACTTTTGATCCGCAACGCAAGCTACGTCTCGTTAACCGTGCAGGGGAAATCTTGCTAAAGAGACCGATGGACAAGCTGCTCGGGCGAACCGCACGAGAGCTCCGACTGGATGTTTGCCTGGATGCCGACGAAGATGCGCCTTTAACGCTCGCCTTTCCGGGCGCGACTGGCCGCTGGGGTGTGCGACGCAGCACTTTTCGGGAGCAAGGTTTGCCGAATGAACTGCTCGTGCTTACCGATCTCAGCCGGACGTTGCGTGAGGAAGAGCGGATTGCATGGCAACGATTGGTGCGCGTACTCGGTCATGAGCTAAACAATTCGCTGGCGCCGATCAAATCAGTCGCGGGAAGCCTGGAAAATCTGTTACGACGCGATCCTCTGCCGTCCGATTGGCACGAAGATGCGCGTAGCGGATTGAATGTGATTGCCACGCGGGCCGACGCGCTCAGTCGCTTCATGGAGGCGTATTCGCGACTGGCCCGCCTGCCGCCGCCATTGAAGGAAGAGATGGACGTGAGTGAAGTCGTGAATCGAGCAGCAAACCTGGAAACGCGATTGCCGGTACAGCGACAGGGTGGCCCGATGATGACCATTCGCGCAGACGCCGGGCAGGTCGAGCAAGCGTTGATTAACTTGCTGCATAATGCAGCGGAAGCATCGCCGCCGACGGGTGGGCCGGTGACAATCGGCTGGAAGGAAGTCGAGGAAGGCGTGGAAATTTTTGTGCGCGATGAGGGTGAGGGGATAATGAATCCGACAAATCTGTTCGTGCCGTTTTTCACCACCAAACCTGGCGGTTCCGGAATTGGTCTCGCTCTTTCCCGGCAAATTGCAGAAGCGCACGGTGGAACATTGACGCTGGCAAATCGCGTCGGCGCCCGGGGAGCGGAAGCGTTATTACGCTTACCGCGATAAGAGCAACAGCTTTCTCTTTCGCACCAAGCTACCGATTAATTTCTTCGGCGTCGTTCCGCTAACAATGAAGCCGCCGATTAAAACATTTTTGCCGCCCAGAACGGGTTTGGGATCGCTGCGCCACTGCAAGATCCGATGCTTGATCTTTACAACAGCAGCGGCACGCGCATTGCCTGGGACAACGATTGGAAAGACAGCCAAGAAGTCGCGATTGAGGCGTCCGGCTTCAGCCCCAGCGATTCACGTGAAGCCGCGATCATGTCTGTGCTGGCGTCTGGGGCCAACACCGCAATTGTTCGCGGCCGCGATGATACGAGCGGCGTAGCGTTAGTCGAAGTCTACAATCTTCATTAAGGTAGCGGAAACATGGCTCCCACCGGGGATCCGTCGACTGCGCTCAGGATAACCATAAAATGTGTTCCGAAATCGGGACGGCATTTTCCCACAACCGAAGCTAGGCATGCCCTTCATCAGTGCGGACGGTAACTGCAAGTCTCGAAATATCAGTCACTTATCGCGCTTTTTTTACGCTTGGCACGGGCATTGCAATAGGGGGCCGAGACACAATTAATTTTTTGAATCCAACGCTGCTGCGAACCGCATCACAAGGGAAAGGAAAAGGAAAATGAAACCGACAGTTGAACAGAATAGTTTGAGCCGGCGAGGCGATGGCGCGCAAAAGAATGGCGCGACCTTTCCGTTCGTTGATTCCAATTACCATAGCGTCGCGCTCCCGAGCTATCGCGGCGGATGTCTGCGCGCCAAACCTCTATCATTTCGCAATATCAGCGGTGAGTATTTTCGTCGTGAAGCGCGGAACGAATTTTGCATCGAGGCGCTGGCATTTTTTGCGATGGTGGTCACGGCCGCGATTCCAATTCTGAACAACATGCATGCGCTGGCGGACTTTCTGCGCGTGACCGGGAGGTTTTAGTTGGACATGATGCCGCAGAAATCGGACATACGGGCGGAGGAGACAATTGTGCGACCGGCAGGATTTTCACCGGTAACTTCGGGGATGGATATTGCGCGGCCGCATATTGCGAAAAAGAAACGTCGCCGCCGGATTTTGTTTGCCTCCGGCGGCGTGCTCGGACTGATCGTGATCACGGTGGCGTTGTCGCATTTGAAACCAGCGGTGCCGAGTGTCGATCGCTCAACGGTGTGGATCGATACGGTAAAACGGGGGCCGATGGTACGCGAAGTGCGCGGTCTTGGCACGCTCGTTCCGGAAGAGATTCGCTGGATTCCAGCGAACACCGAAGGCCGGGTGGAAAAGATCGTCGTCCGTCCGGGAACAGAAGTGAAAGCGGACACCGTGATTTTGGAACTATCCAGTCCCGAACTGGAACAGGCCGCGAAAGATGCGGAATCGAAATTGAAAGCGGCGGAAGCGGAGTTCACGACGCTGCAGGCGAAATTGCAACGTGATCTGCTCGATCAGGAATCAACGACGGCGCGGGTGCATTCCGAATATGAACAGGCGCGGATGGAAAGTGAGACGAACGAACAGTTAAAGAAGAACGGCCTGGTGGCGGAGTTGCAATACAAGACGGCGCAAGTGAAAGCGGCCGAACTGTCAAACCGGGACGCGATTGAACAAAAGCGCCTGAATTTTGCGCGCGAATCCATCGAACCACAACTGGCGTCGAAGCAGGCTGAAGTAGATCAGGTGAAAGCAGCCGCGCAATTGAAACTCGATCAGGTGGAAGCCTTGCACGTAAAGGCCGGCATGAATGGCGTCCTGCAACAAATGCCGGTGGACGTGGGGCAGCGGGTGAAGGTCGGAGATAATCTGGCGCGCGTGGCAGACCCGACGAAATTGAAAGCGGAGATCAAAATCGCGGAGACCCAGGCGAAGGATATTCAAATTGGCGAGAAAGCGACGATTGATACGCGCAATGGAGTTGTGACCGGGCATGTGACCCGAGTCGATCCGGCGGTGGAACAAGGAACAGTGAGAGTAGACGCGGCGATTGACGGCGAGTTACCACGCGGGGCCCGACCTGACCTAACGATTGATGGTACGATCGAACTGGAACGCCTGGATGATGTCATCTTTGTCGGCCGGCCGGCATTTGGTCAGGAAAACAACACCGTCGGCATTTTCAAACTTGTTTCGGGCAGCAGCGAAGCGGTCCGAACGCCAGTCAAACTGGGCCGCAGCTCGGTTAATTCGATCGAAATCATGAGCGGCCTGCAACCCGGCGACCAGGTCATTCTCTCCGATACCAGCGCCTGGGATGCGCACGAAAGAATCAAATTGAATTGAGCACAATTGAATTGAGCACTTTAGCAATCAGCAACCAGAAATCAGAAATCAGAAATCAGAACATGAACAACGGATCCAAACCTCTCATTCATTTAGAAGACGTGACCAAGGTGTTTCTCACGGACGAAGTGGAAACACACGCGCTCTCCGGAATTCATCTCGATATTAAGGATGGGGAATATGTCTCCATCGCCGGACCGTCGGGTTGCGGAAAATCGACATTGCTCTCCATTCTGGGATTGCTCGATACCCCGAGCGGGGGCAGTTATTCGCTCAAAGGATCGGAGGTTGCCAATCTTTCGTTTCCCGAGCGCGCCCGCATTCGTAACCGGGAGATTGGTTTCATTTTCCAAAGCTTTAACCTCATTGGCGATCTCACGGTTTACGAGAACGTCGAGTTGCCGCTGACCTATCGCGGGATGAGCTCGGGCGATCGTAAGTCCGCCGTGACGCAGGCACTGGAGCGGGTCGGGATGGGACATCGCGCTAAACACTTGCCGAGCCAACTCAGTGGTGGGCAGCAGCAGCGAGTCGCGGTGGCGCGTGCCCTTGCCGGCAAGCCTGCAATTTTGCTGGCGGACGAGCCAACCGGAAACCTCGATTCGCGTAATGGCGAAGCAGTGATGGAGTTGTTAAGGGAATTGCACGCTGCCGGCGCGACCATTTGCATGGTGACGCACGACCCTCGCTTCGCGCAGAACGCAGATAGGACTGTGCATTTGTTCGACGGCCGCGTCGTGGAGGATAATCGCATTGCGGCATAGCTGGAGGCCTCCGCGATGTGGAACGATATTCGTTTCGGCGCGCGGATGCTGGTTAAGACGCCAGCGTTTACGATCATCGCAGTCCTGGCGCTCGCGTTAGGGATTGGTGCGTCCACCACCACGTTCTCGGTGGTTAACGCACTTCTGCTGAAGCCGTGGCCTTACATTCAGGATCAGAACCGCCTTCTCTACGTCAGCGAATATTTTCCCAAGGTAAGCAGCGAGCACGACAACGGTGTTGCTTACCCGGATTATTTGGATTTCAAAAAGCAGGCGACGACTCTCGAAGGTTTCGGCACGACGACTGCCGCAACCATGATCCTGAGCGACGGCGAAAAACCCGATCGCTATCTGGGCGCTTTTATTACCGCGGACGCCTTTTCGTTTCTCGGCGTGCAGCCAATTCTGGGTCGGATCTTTCGTGCCGACGAAGATCAAAAGGGGGCGACCCCGGTGGCGTTACTCGGCTACGAGGTTTGGAAAAACCACTTCGGCTCTGATGCGAATATTATCGATCGCGTTGTAACAATAAACGGAAAGCGTGTCACCATCGTCGGGGTCATGCCGAAAGGCTGGCGTTTTCCGGAGGCATGCGATTTGTGGATGCCGTTGCAAGTCGAAGAAAAAGAAAACGCGCGTGGCAATTTCAACTTTGCCTGTTTCGCGAAAATGAAACGCGGCGTCTCGATCGAGCAGGCGCGGGCGGAATTGGAAGCGATTGGGACGCGCATCGCTGCTGATAATCCCCAAACCAACAGCGGAGTAAGTGTGCGGGTGAGATTTTTCCGCGAGGAGGCAGTGAGCGATGCGAAAACTTTGACCCTTTTGCTGATGGGAGCGGTGCTTTTTGTCCACCTGATCGCGTGCGCGAACGTCGCTAATTTATTGCTCGCGCGTGGGGCTTCGCGGGCCCGGGAAATTGGGATTCGTCTCGCCCTCGGTGCCGGCCGGCGCGCGATTATCCGACAACTATTGGCCGAAAGTCTGGTGCTCGCGGTCGTGGGCAGCGCGCTCGGTCTAATCCTCGCGGTTTGGGGAATCGATCTCGTCATTCGCGCAGTTCCGGTGGAGATGCCGTACTTTATCCGATTTGATTTCGACTGGCGGGTTTTCAGTTTTTCGCTCGCCCTCGGTCTGGGCTCGGCGGTTTTGTTTGGATTGTTCCCCGCGCTCCAGGCATCGCGTCCGCAATTAGTGGAGGCAATCAAGGAAGGGGGCCGAAGCGGAATTGGTGGCGGCAAAGGTCAGCGCGTTCGCAATGGGCTTGTCGTAGCCGAGGTTGCGCTTGCATTGGTCTTGTTAGTGGGTGCGGGATTAACGCTTCGCAGTTTCCTTAAACTCCAGGCGACCGACATTGGAATAGACCCATCACACACTTTGACTTTTCGGGTTGGGTTGCCGCCTACGCAATTCAAACAGGAAGACGCCGGCCGCTTTTTCACGGCGCTGATACCACAAATAGCCAGCATTCCCGGAGTGGAATCATCGGCCGCGACCACATCGCTGCCAGCATCGGGAAACATTGGAGTGAGCGCGCTGATTCTGGAAGGCGAAGCTGAACCGCGGCAATTGCAGAACGCGCGACTGGCTCACGGTCTTGCCATCACCCCTGGCTATCTCGCTACCTGTCGTATTCCGCTTTTGCGCGGACGCGATTTTACGCTCGCAGATAATAAGGACAGTCAGCGCGTTGTCTTGATTGACGAGCTGGCCGCGCATAAGTGGTTTCCGCATACTGATCCAATTGGCCGCCAGCTAGCTATGCTCGAAAAACTGGGCGAGCCACCGAAGTGGGCGACGATCATTGGGATCGTACGCAACGTCGTTTACGATCGGCTGACGGAACGACGCGAATTCCCATGCGTTTACGCCGCGCAATATCAAAACCCGGAATGGTTCATGTCGGTGATGTTGCGGACGAAAACGGATCCTGCGGCTTTTGCCAACTTCGCCCGCGCAGCGGTGCTAGCGGTGAACAAGGAAATTCCGATCTACAAGGTAAAAACGATGGATCAGGTGATGGTGGAATCTTTTTGGGAACGCAGATTTTTCGGAACGCTTTTCACCGTCTTCGCCGGGCTGGCCCTTTTCCTCGCCGCTATCGGATTGTATGGAGTGATGGCGTATTCTGTTCGCCAGCGCACCCAGGAGATAGGGGTGCGGATGGCATTGGGGGCGCAAGCCGGGGATGTGTTACGACTTGTCACTGGTCATGGCATCCGGTTGGTTGCATCCGGTCTTGCCATCGGGGTTGTCTTTGCGTTTTTCCTAACGAAACTTTTGCAGGGAAATTTGGAAGGCGTTTCCGTGCACGATCCGTTGAGCTTCGGAGTTGTCTCGGCCGTTTTGTTGATTGTGGGATTACTGGCGTGTTATCTGCCGGCGCGTACGGCCACTCAGCTCGATCCGGTGCGAGCGCTGCGTTACGAATGAGAGGAGTGAGATGATAAACGATCTGCGATTTGCCTTTCGACTCCTGCTCAAGAACCGTACCTATACCCTCGTCGCCATCGCGGCGCTCGCTTTTAGCGTTGGCGCAAACACCGCGATTTTTAGCGCCATCAATTCGCTCCTCTTGCGCCCGTTGCCGGTCGAGGAGATCGACCGCTTGGTCTATCCCATTGCATTGCGGGAAGGCTTCGATCCCTTCGGATCATCACTCATCGAGTACGTCGCGTATCGCGATCGGGGCCACTCATTCGTCAGCAGCGGCGCAGCCGCGCAACGCTCGTTCAATCTGACCGGACACGGCGAGCCGGAACGCGTCCGCGGCGCCACGGTGATGGCGACCTACCTCACTACCCTCGGAGTGAAGCCTGCGCTTGGTCGCATCTTCACGGCAGACGAAGATCGGCCGAGTGGTCCAGCTGTCGTCTTGATCAGTTATGAGTTTTGGCAACGACATTTCGGCGGCAAGGCGGGCGTAATTGGCGAAACCCTGAATCTCGAAGGTCGCAACTATAATATCGTGGGAGTACTGCCGCCTGGGTTTGATCTTCCAGGCGCCGCTGAAGTTTGGTTGCCACTTCAGGCTAATATCGACAGCTTGCCTTTAGTAGAACGGGCGGCGTCGAACTACGAAATCGCTGCCCGACTGAAACCGGGCGTCCCTCTGAAGCAGGCGGACACCGAATTGAAAGCGATCGCGCGCCAACTTGAAGGAGAATATCCCGAATTTCGCCGCGGCTGGGGCGTGAAAGTAATTTCCTTGCGTCAGCAACTGCTGGGCGATCTCGAAGGTCGTGTTCACAAGGCGCTGTTCGCATTGATGGGCGGCGTCGGTTTTCTTTTGCTGATTTGTTGCGCGAACATTGCGAATCTTCAGTTGGCCCGTGGGATCGCCCGGGAACGCGAACTGGCACTTCGTCGCGCCCTTGGCGCCAGTCGTGGGCGTCTCGTCAGGCAACTGTTTACCGAGAGCATACTTTTGGCCGTGCTTGGCGGTATTGGCGGATTGCTTCTGGCGTATTGGCTGGTGCCAGCCCTGGCTGCGCTCAATCCCATCCAAGGGATCTCTCTTGCCGCGTTTTTGCGTCATTTCGAGATTGACGGACGTGTTCTGAGTTTCGCTTTGGTTGTTTCCCTTCTCGCCGGCGTGATCTCTGGGTTGCTTCCTGCGCTGAAAGGCGCCGGTGCCGATGAATTGATGCCGCGCATTAAACAAGGTGATCAACGATCGGGAGGAGCAGCCAGCCGCCAATGGTTGAATTCATTGATCGTCGCCGAGATCGCAATTGCGATGACTCTACTCATCTGCGGCGGGTTGATCGTGCAAACCTTTCAGCGGCTCCAGCACGTCGATCTTGGATTTCATCCAAAAAATCTCCTGACTTTGAAAATGACTTTGCCGGAGTCGAAGTATTCCGAATATCAGAAGCGCGTCGCGTTCAACGATCAGGTGCTCGATCGGATAAAGAATTTATCCGGCGTAGTGTCGGCTGGTAGTACGACCAACATCCCGCTCGAGCGAGAGATCGCCTACGATGCACGGTTTGAGATCGAAGGCCGTGTGCCTTCTAATCCGAATGAGGTCCTCATCACTTCGCATCGCATCGTTAGTCCAGACTACCTGAAAACGATAGGTATTACTTTGATGAGCGGTAGATTTATCGACGAAAACGATCGTGCCGGCAGTTTGCCCGTCGTTGTCATCAGCGAGGAACTCGCCCGCCAAGCGTGGCCAGGACAAGATCCGCTCGGCAAACGGCTGAAGCGTGTCCGGGCTGGCCAGACTTTCCCGTGGATGACCGTCGTCGGCGTCGTCAAAAACGTGAAAGAGGATCTCTTCAATTACCGGATCAATCGCCCCGTTTGGTATGTGCCCTATGCCCAGGTCGAAAATCATTTTCCGGTCAACCTTGTCGTCCGGACTAAGAACGATCCGACCTCGCTGACCGCGGCGGCGCGCGAAGCGATCCGCGCAATCGACCCGGATCAACCGGTGTCAAGCGTCATGACGATGAATACAAATCTGAGCGGCGTTCTTGTGACGGAACGTTTCAGCGCCGTTCTGATGGCAGCGCTGGCAGGTTCCGGTCTGTTGCTCGCATCAATTGGGCTCTATGGGGTCATGGCGTATTCCGTCAATCAGCGAACGAGCGAAATTGGGGTGCGCGTGGCGCTTGGGGCACAACCCAGGCACGTTTTTCAGCTCATCATGGGTCATGGCATGAAATTGACCTTGTTGGGCGTGGCGATCGGATTGCTCGCTGCCTGGAGCGCGACACGACTGCTGGTGAGTTTACTTTTCGGGCTCGGTGCGCGCGACGCGACCACCTTTAGCGCGATCACCTTGTTACTGGGAATCGTCGGTTTGCTCGCTTGTTATCTCCCCGCGCGGTCGGCCATGCGCCTCAATCCAGTGGAAGCGCTGCGTTACGAATAGTCTTATGATCCGCGAAATACGATTTGCATTTCGGCGATTGGCGAGAAGCCCCGGTTTTGTTGTGATCGCGGTCGTGACCCTGGCGCTGGCGATCGGGGCGAGCTCGGCCGTGCTCAGTCTGGTGAATGCGTTGCTCATCCGGCCTTTGCCGTACCGGGCGCCGCAACAGCTCGTTTTGCTGTTGCAGCATTTCAAATCGCAGAACCTCGAGCGGATTCCGGTTTCACCGCCAGAGTTCCTCGATTACGAAAGTCGCGCCCAAAACTTCGAGAAGATCGGCGCGTTTGGTTATGTCGACTTCAATCTGGCTAGCGGCGACAAACCGGAGCGCATTGCTGGCGCTCGGGTCACAGCCAACGTTTTTCCTTTACTCGGAGTAATGCCGATCAAAGGAAGGTTTTTTGAACCGGCTGAATGCCAGCTCGGGCGCGACGATGTCATCATCATCAGCGAGCGGCTCTGGCAGAGAAAATTTAACCGCGACCCGCAAATTCTCGGCACCAAACTGCTGCTCGACGGCAAAGGTTTTACCGTGATCGGGATCATGCCGGCGGGATTCGATTTTCCGTTGCAGCTTTTTAATCTTGGCGCTGGTGGCCAGTTCGGCGGCCGCGCCGACATCTGGCAGCCGCTCGCTTTCACTGACAAAGAGATAAACATTCGCTACAACCGTAGTTATTTTATCGTCGGTCGGCTGAAACCGGGCATATTGCTCGCGCACGCACAGGCGGAAATCGAAATGATCAACCGCCAGATGCGCAGCGAGCATAAAGACAATTATTCGGACGGCGATAGCTTCGGTGGCGATGTCTATCCATTGCAGGAATTGGCGGTGGCAGGAATGCGTCCCACACTGCTCATTTTGCTCGGTGCCGTCGCGCTGGTTCTTCTCATCGCTTGCGCCAATCTGACGACGATGCTGCTCGCCCGTGCTGCCGCGCACGAACGCGAGATGGCGATTCGAGTTGCGCTTGGCGCCGGGCCACTACGTGTGCTCAGACAAGTGCTGACCGAAAGCGTGATGCTGGCACTTCTTGGCGGAATCGCTGGCGTATTGCTTGCCGTTTGGGGTGTCGATCTCCTGAAAAGCATCGGCGCGCAAACCGTGCCGCGATTGCGTGAAGTCAACCTCGACCTGCGCGTTCTCATAAGTACCTTCGCGATCTCGGTTGGGACTGGAATCCTTTTCGGCCTTGTCCCCGGCTTGGCCAGCGCGAAACCGGAACTCACGGAATCCTTAAAAGAAGGTGGGCGCGGTTCGACGGCGGGGAAGAGTCGCAACCGCTTGCGCAGTGCGCTGGTTATCGCCGAAGTCGCGCTGGCCCTCGTTCTCCTCACCAGCGCCGGCTTGCTCATGAAAAGTTTCGTCCGTCTCCAGAACGTCAACCCGGGTTTCGATCCCCATCATGTTCTGACGGCGGAGGTGTCGCTCCCGAAGCTGCAATATCCCGACGACAAGGCGATCGTTCGCTTTAGCGATGAAGCGCAACGGCGGATCGCGACGCTTCCCGGAATTCAGGCCGTCGGTGTGACCACGGTCCTGCCTCTCGCCGGGAGCAACGGTGATTCATCCTTTGCCATTGAGGGCCGGACGAATGATCGGAAAGCACCAAGTCCAGACGAAGAGAAGCGCGAAGTGTCGCCCGATTACTTTCGCGCTATCGGGACGCCGCTGATTAAAGGACGCTTCTTTACCCTCGCCGATAATGCGGATGCTCCACTCGTGATCATTGTCAATCAGGCGTTCGCCAAGAAGTTTTGGCCTAACGAAGACGCAGTAGGAAAGCGCATCGTCATGGGCGGAATGTCTTCCGACCCCAAATGGATCACGATCGTGGGCATTGTCGGCGACATCAGACATGCCGGGCTGGACATTGAGCCGAAGCCGGAAATGTACGTTCCGTTCGCGCAGGACCCGTATAAGTCCATGATCTTCGCCGTCCGCGGGGCGGAGGACCCAACTACACTCGCCTCCGCCGTCCGCACTCAAATCCAGTCGATCGACCCAGGGCTTCCTCTGGCAAACATCCGAACCTTCTATGCGGTTATCGCGGAATCTGTCGCGCCGCGGCGGCTGTCGGTCGTCCTGCTCGGAGTGTTTGCGGCGGTCGCTGTGCTTCTGGCGAGCGTTGGAATTTACGGGCTGATGTCGTTTCTGGTTGTGCAGCGTACGCACGAGATCGGCGTGCGCATGGCTTTGGGGGCGCAACGCGCCGACGTCATGCGTCTGGTGATTGGTCGGGCTCTAAAGCTAATCGCGATCGGTACCGCTGTCGGATTAATGATGGCGCTTTTCAGCACGCGGGCGCTGCAAGCTTTGCTTTACCGGGTGAGCGCGATCGATCTGCCGACATTTTTCTTCGTTACGTTTGTCCTCGCTTTGGTCGCTCTGGCCGCCAGTTATTTGCCGGCGCAACGAGCTACCCGCGCCGATCCCATGGTCGCCCTTAGCCACAATCCCTAAGAATGAATTCGAAAATTGTCTTGTTCGTCCTCGGCTTGCTCACCTTTTCGTCCTTGCGTGCAGCAGAAGAAAGCACCGCCGCGAGAGCGTTAAACCAGTTGAAGGCCCTGGCTGGAAACTGGGAAGGCACTTTTGAATGGACTGGAGCTCGCACTGCAAATGGACCAATGAAGGCAACGTATTACACCACCGGCAATGGCTCAGCGGTGGTTGAGAATTTAATTACGGAAAACGCCCCCGTTATGACGAGCGTTTATCATCTCGACGGCGCTGACCTGAGGATGACTCATTTTTGCGGGGCCCAAAACCAGCCCCGCCTGAAGGCAGGACAAATCGATCTCGCGAAAGGCAGCATCGATTTCGATTTTGTCGACATTACAAATCTCCGTGCGCCCGACGCGCCTCACGTCCGCGGTCTGGAGATGCGTCTGATCGATCCAAACCATCTACGGATAACTTTTCTATTTCAGAGCGGTGACAAGGAAAGTCGGGAGAACATCGTTTTGAAGAGAGTTGAAACAAAACCTTCCTAATACTTCACCATCAGTTTCTAACATGATCCGGCTACACAACCTCGAACGCTCTTATCCGCTCGGTCGCGGGCAATTATTTTATGTCTTGCGCGACATCGATCTCGACATCGCTGAGGGCGATTTTGTTTCCATAATGGGCCCCTCGGGCGCGGGCAAATCTACTCTCCTGCACATTCTCGGGATGCATGATCACGGCTGGACGGGCGAATACTTTTTCGATGAAACCGCAGTGCATCACTTGAAAGCAAAGGAGCGCGCCACTTTGCGGAACCAACAGATCGGGTTCGTTTTTCAACAGTATCATCTGCTTGACGATCTAACGGTTTACGAAAACCTCGATATTCCGCTCTCCTATCGCCATTATAGTAAGAGCGAACGCGCCGCTCTGGTGGCAGACGCGCTCGACCGGTTTCAGATCGTCGGTAAGAAAGATTTATATCCGCGCCAGCTTTCCGGTGGCCAGCAGCAACTGGTCGGAGTAGCCCGCGCCATCATTGCTGGGCCGAAACTTCTGCTCGCCGATGAGCCAACCGGAAACCTGCATTCCAGCCAGGGCGAAGAAATCATGGAGTTATTTCGTAGGCTAAATGAAGAAGGAATGACGATCGTGCAGGTCACGCATTCGGAAAAGAACGCGTCCTACGGAAAACGGATCGTGCAACTGCGCGATGGCTGGATCGTATGACGGCTGATCTCAAATACGCTTTCCGAATGCTGGTAAAAGCGCCGGCATTCGCCAGCATCGCGATTCTAACCCTTGCCTTAGGAATCGGTGCGAATACCGCCATTTTTAGCCTGATTCATGAGCTTTTCCTTCGCGGACTCCCGTTCAAAGACCCTTCGCGCATCATGCACATCTACGGCGAAGCAAAGGAGCGCGACCTGAAGCAACTGCCGTTTTCCGTGCCAAAGTTCTGGCATTACCGCGACGGACAAACGGTTTTCTCGAGTGTAGCCGCTGATTGGGGCAATGGTTACATTTTGACCGGACTCGGCGAGCCCGTTCAGGTATTGGGCGAGAACGTCACCGCAAATTATTTCGATCTGCTGGGCATTCGTCCGATTCTTGGTCGCAACTTTCTTCCACAAGAAGAAATGCACGATGATGTCGCGCTGATTACAGAAAACTTCTGGCGTAAACGACTCAGCTCAGATCCTGGTGTGCTCGGCCGCAGCATCGCCCTCAACGGCGTCGTCACGACGATCGTTGGCGTCTTGCCCAATCTCCCGATTTCGTGGTTTGGCCGCGATACGGAAGTATTCACGGTCAAGCCGTTCGAAAACTCGAACGCGACGAAAGAGCGCATGATGCTTGGCTACAGCTTCATGCGCTGCATCGGACGCCTCAAACCGGACGTCACCATGGAGCAAGCGCAGTCGGCGATGCCTGCCTTGGTGCAGAGCTATCGTACGCAACACCCCGAGACTGCGGACTGCACTTGGACGTCGGTTCTGGTCAGCGCATCTGAAGACGTGACGGGCGACTTGCGACCGGCTTTCGTTACGCTGCTTATCGCAGTCGGTGCTGTCTTGCTGATCGCATGCAGTAACGTCGCAAATTTGCTGCTCGTTCGGTTTAGCGGTCGCCGCCGCGAGATCGCATTGCGCATGGCTTTGGGAGCTGACCGGCGTGATGTCGTTCGACTGTTCCTTCTCGAAAGTACCACCGTGAGCGTTATTGCCGGAATCATTGGGTGGTGCCTTGCGCTCTGGATCGTCGCGCTCGCCCCAAAAATGGCAGGCGACAATGTCCCGCTCGAGAACAGCATCAGCCTGCACTGGCCCGTGCTCGTTTTCACCCTGGCGCTTTCACTGCTGACCGGGCTGGCCATGGGATGTTATCCAGCGTGGCAAAGTTCGCGGGCTGATCTCATTGAGGGATTGAAAGAGAGCATCCGCGCCGTCAGCGGAAGCCGCGGCCAACATCGACTTCGTCGGGGACTCGTTGCCGCCCAGGTTGCTCTCTCCATGGTGTTGCTTGCCACGGCGGCAATGCTCGCTTCGAGTTTCGTTCGCCTGAGTAATCAGGAAACGGGATTTCGTTCGGACCATGTTTGGGCTGCAGGGATCGGTCTGCCGGACGGGCGATATCCCGACGCCGCTTCGCGTGGTCGCTTTGCCCAACGTCTGGTGGATGAAGTGCAGGCGTCTCCCGGCGTTGAGACAACAGCGACTGTGGAAGCTCTTCCGATGAGCGGCAACTATTCGCAGACTCCATATGCGCGCGCCGATGGAAATCCTTTGCCGGTGAATCATCGGCCACTTGGTCTGACGCGAAGTATTTCGCCGGGATACTTCCAAACGCTACGAATTCCGCTCCTCGCCGGCCGCGATTTCACCGAACGCGACGGTACAGATGCACCGCTCGTCGTGATTTTAAGCAACTCGACAGCCAAAAAATTGTTCCCGGGCGAGAATCCGCTTGGCAAGCAGCTGCTTTTCGGCGTGGACCATGGCAATGGCCTGATGGCTGAAGTAATCGGCGTGGTTGGCGATGTTCGATCGCGCGAACTGGCGAAAGCAAACGATGTCGAGTTCTACCGGCCCTCGCCGCAACGAAGTTTTTCATTTTTCAACCTGGTCGTCCGCACCTCGGTGAATCCGGAAACCGCCGCGCCCATGGTTCGCGCTGCACTCGACAAGATCGATAAGGAAATTCCGATTCTTCAACCCAACACGCTCGACACCATCATCACTCAATCACTGGGACAACGGCGGTTAACGATGGGATTGCTTGGCGCGTTTGCGGGAATTGCATTGTTGCTCGCAGTCGTCGGAATTTACGGCGCTGTCGCCTACACGGTGGAACAACGCACCGCCGAGATTGGGGTGCGAATGGCACTCGGCGCTCAGGTCAAAGACGTTTTGCGGCTTGTTGTCAGGCAGGGCATGAACCCGGTTTTAATCGGATTGGGTCTCGGTCTGGTTGCAATTTTCGGAACCGGCAGATTTCTCACCGCACAACTTTACCAGATCTCGCCTCATAATCCGATCTTGCTCGCTCTCACCGCCGCCGGGCTGGCAATTGCCGCGCTGCTGGCGTGCTTAGTCCCGGCACGGCGCGCGACATCGATCGATCCAATTCAAGCTTTGCGCGCCGAATGATTCTCTATCACGGCCGAGGTTCGTCTTTCTTTGCGGGTGTTCGCGACAACGGGGCCCCCGCCAGCCTGCTTGCGGTTAAACAACCCAACCAATCCTGATCGATCCCATGGCACGATAAGAACAGCCGCGTCACATGATGAATGATTTGAAATACGCGGTGCGAATGTTGATCAAGTCGCCCGCTTTTAGTCTGGTGGCGATCGTAACGCTTGCGCTCGGGATCGGAGCTAATACCGCGATCTTTTCAGTCGTCGAGGGCACGCTCTTGCGTCCGCTGCCATTTGCAAATGCGAACCGCCTGGTGCGTCTCTATGAGGCGGCTGATGATAACGGCGCGCGCGGCAGCACTCTCAATCTTAGCGAACACACTTTCCGACAGTGGCGCGAATTTGGTGGTGATATTTTTGAAGGCGTCGCCTCAGCCACCGGAACAAACGTGACCGTCGGCGCAATCGGCAGCAACCCAGCACGCAGCGTTGCCGCCGCGCGCATCAGCGCAAACTTTTTCTCGATTGTCGGATTGCCTCCGGCGCTCGGTCGCGCTTTCACCGCAGAGGAAGACTTCGAGAGCGGGCCGCACGTCGTAATTATAAGCGACGATTTCTGGCGGCAGCAGTTGAACGGACGCGCGGATGTTCTTGGGACCACCATCGCAATCGACGGCAATGTTCACACGATTATCGGGGTCATGCCCAAAATGTTTCGCCATCCCTATCGGGCAAATCTATGGCTGCCGCTCGCGCTACCAGCCAATTCGCCCGCGCAGGCGACCAATCACTACCTTTACGGTATCGGGCGTTTGCGAAAAGGGTTAACAATCGCGCGAGCCGGGGAAGCGGTTCGTCGCATGTGCGCGGCAATCAATCAGGCGCATCCGGATCCGAACAACGCCCACGCAGCTTATATGCCGCCCCTGCGCGAAAGTTTTATCATGGATTTGCGTCCGAAAATTCTTGTCATCATAATTGCGGCATTGTGCGTTCTGCTCATCGCGGCCGCGAATTTCGCTGGCTTACTCCTCACCCGTGTAGTCGACCGTGAAGGCGAATTTTCACTGCGTCGCGCGCTGGGTGCGAGTTGGCGACGACTGGTGCGTCAGCAATTAATGCAGGGCCTGGTCCTGGCCCTGCTGGGAACGCTGTGCGGTCTTTTTCTAGCTTCGTGGATCACGCCCGCGTTGGTGGCGATGAGTCCAGAAGGCGCCGATGCCACCGGTAGTGCCATGCGCGAGTTCGATTACGCGGTTCGGCTCGATTGGCCGGTGTTCGGATTTGCCACGGCGGTGATGTTCTTGGTCGGGATCGGCTTTGGTTTTCTCCCAGCCATACACGCATCACGCATCGACCTTCGCGGCGCGATGAATGCCGGTTCACGTAACGCGACGCTTGATCGAAGCACTCGTCGATTACTCGGCTCTTTCGTGATCGTGGAACTGGCCGTGGCTTCGGCGCTGTTAATGGCGAGCCTAACCGCGGCGCAATATTTTCGAAAACTGGTTAACGAGTCGTGGGGCTTTGAGACCGAACATCGCGTCATGTTTAACGCGACCTTTTCAGAACGGCTCTTCCCAAATGCCAGTACACAACAACAGGGAATCGAACGCGTCCTGTCGGAATTACGCTCAATTCCCGGCGTAACCGCGGCTACCGCGAGCGAACCTTCGCCGATGACGGCGCCGCGCAACCTGATCAGTTGCAATCCCGAGGGCGCGCCCCCGCCCGAGCCGCGTGGCTTTCATCTGGCTTATCATCGCATGATACCACCAGGTTACTTCAAAACGGTGGGGCACCCATTACTTCAGGGACGCGACTTCACCGACAGTGACAACGGGGATTCGCTGCAGGTCTGCATTGTGAGCAGAGCCTTTGCTCAACGTTTTTGGCCGGGACAGGACCCGATCGGTAAGCGGGTAAAATGGGGAAGGCTCGATGGCCCGCGACCGTGGTTCACTGTTGTCGGTGTTGTCGGAGACATGAAAGCAATCGCGGATCCGCGCGACGGTGAAGTCGTGGGCATGATCGCGCGCCCGTTAACGCAGGTGCTGGCGATTGCCTCCAATCTGGTGGACGAAGTGACGTTTGTTTTGCAGACCAAGAACAAGGCCGTGACGGAAACGGCTATCCGCGACGCTTTGGCCCGAGCCGATTCCCGGCTCGCTGCCTATCAGATCATTTCTCTGGATCAAGCTTCCGCCGACTCGCGCACGACCGAACGTTTCATTTTGGTGCTGGTATCTCTGTTCGGAATTCTTGGGTTAATCCTCGCCGCTGTCGGTCTATATGGGCTGCTTTCATTGCAAGTGGCGCGACGTGAACGAGAATTTGGAATCCGAAGTGCGCTTGGCGCGACCGCAGCTCAACTGATTCAACTGGTTTCCCGGCAGGGTGCGAGTTTGCTCGGGCTTGGTTTCATGGTTGGTGCATTCGGCACGTGGGGCATCATTCGCCTAGTTCGGAGTCAATGGTCGGGTCTTCCGACGCCCAACATATTGGCATGGTTGTTCGGAGCGATCGTGCTTTGTCTTGCGGCCGGAGTTGCATGCTGGTTACCCGCGCGCCGCGCCGGCCGGGTCGATCCCGTAATCGCGTTGCGAGCGGAATGATCGAAGAGAAATATGATCGCTGATTTCAGATTCGCGTTGCGGATGCTGGCAAAAACACCCGGGTTCGCTATTATCGCCGTTCTCACCCTTGCGCTCGGCATCGGCGCCAATAGCGCCATCTTCAGCGTTATCAATGCCGTCCTGCTCCATCCGCTTCCATTTCCCAAACCAAATCAGCTCGTCGCCGTTTGGTCCAAGGTCGCGAATGACAATTTGGAAAAGCAAACCGAATCGGTCCCCAATTATGTAGATCTTCGCGATCAATCGCAGACTTTGGCCGCGCTCGCCGCTTTCACCCGGTCGGGTGCTGTACTTAACGGAACGGAAGAAGCACGCCAGCTTTACGGTGTCGCTATTACTTCGGACATTTTTTCGGTGCTCGGCGTCGCGCCCGCGCGCGGTCGGGTTTATACCCGCGCAGACGACAACGTGGATACGCGCGTTGTCGTGCTGACCGATTACGCCTGGAAAACGTATTTCAATAGCGACCCCAACATTGTTGGAAAACAGGTCAACTTGTCATGGCGCTCCAACACCGTGCTCGGAGTCATGCCGCCTGGGTTCCAATTTCCGGTTGAGGGCCAGCGCGCGGAATATTTGCAGCCGCTGCATCCGCTCGTGCCGGAGGCGGTCAATAATCGCGACTGGCGTTTTGTTCGGATGGTCGGCCGAATGAAACCGGGTGTAACGATCCAGCAATGCGATGCGGAAATGAATACGATCGCGGCGCGACTCGAGAAACAATATCCACAATCAAATACCGGTCGTTCTAATCGCGCCTATTCGCTGCATGACGACATTGTCGGCGATGTGCGCCCGGCATTGATCACGATTCTCGCCGCCGTTGCCTTTGTATTGCTGATCGCGTGCGCCAATGTCGCCAATCTTTTACTCGCCCGCGCAACCGCGCGGCAACGCGAGATCGCGATCCGGACTGCGCTCGGCGCCAGCCGCGCGCGGATCGTCTGGCAGCTTCTCGGCGAAGGTTTCTTATTGTCGATCTTCGGCGCTGTCGCTGGTCTGCTCATTGCCTGGTGGGGAATCGATCTTCTTCGCGTTTTCGGTCCGCACGATGTTCCGCGCCTTGGCGAAGTCGCCATTAACGCGCCGGTCTTTTCTTTCACGTTCGTCGCCGCAATTTTCAGTACCCTGGTGTTCGCGTTGGTTCCAGCGCTCCAAGTGACGCGACCAAATGTGAACGAGTCGTTGCAAGAAGGAAACCGTGGCGCTGTTGGACCCGGGTCACATCGATTGCGCCGTTTGCTCGTCATCGCACAGGTCGCCTTGTCCCTATTGCTTCTCGCGGGCGCTGGTTTGTTAATCAAGAGCTTCGCCAATCTCAGTTCGACCAAGCCGGGATTCGATCCGCAGCACGCGCTTGTCGCGGAACTCATTTTGCCGAAGGCGAAATACCCCGACTCAGAAAAACATCGACAATTTTTCGATCAGGTTATGCCCAAACTCAGCGCATTGCCCGGAGTGGACGCAGCCGGTGCCGCGTTTCCGATGCCGTTTTCTAACAATGATTGGGGTTCGACATTTTCAATTGCCGGTCAACCGCCGCGACCGCCTGGACAGGAATTGGAAGCTTCACATCTCATCATCACACCGGATTATTTTCGCGCGATGCGAACGCCGTTACTCCGCGGTCGCGTGTTCAATTCCAGAGACACGAAAGATTCGCCGCCGGTCGTGATCGTAAACGAGGTGCTAGCCCAGCGTTGTTTTCCCGGCGGCAACGCGATCGACCAGCGAATTATTTTGACCCATGGAGAAAACAATCAGCCATCGCCTCCGAAGGAAATTGTTGGCGTTGTTGGCAGCTCACGTCACGAATCGCTTGCGATCCAGCCGCTGCCGGAATTTTACATTCCGGCTTCGCAGGATCCGGAGCGTCGGATGGATGTCGTCATTCGCACAGCGGCCGTTGATCCCGCCGGATTGCAGGCGTCCCTACGCAACATTGTGCATGAGTTCGACAAAGATCTATTCGTTCCAAATCTCGAGCCTTTGGAAAAACGCATCGGTGTCACTTTGGCTCAACCGCGATTTAATATGCTGCTGCTTGGGACCTTCGCGGCAGTCGCCATGATCCTGGCTGCTATCGGTATTTACGGTGTCATTGCCTACACCGTGGCGCAGCGAACGAAGGAAATTGGCATTCGCATGGCGCTGGGCGCGCAGCGTCATGACATGCTGCAAATGATTCTGCGGCAAAGTTTTGGCGTTGTTGCGATCGGTTTGGTAATCGGCCTGTTCGCAGCGCTGGCCCTTACCCGGTTAATGGCGAGTCTGCTTTACGGCGTGAGCGCGCATGATTTCTCCATTTACGTGCTGGTCTTATTTGTTCTTAGCGCGGCGGCACTGTTTGCGAGCTATCTGCCAGCGCGTCGCGCCATGAATGTCGATCCAACGGTGGCGTTGCGTTATGAATGATCTTCGCTACGCCCTTCGCATGCTGCTAAAGTCGCCGGGCTTTAGCCTAATCGCGATTGCCACGCTTGCTCTCGGCGTCGGGCTGAACACGGCAATCTTCAGCTTGATTAATGATCTTTTTCTGCGCGGTTTGCCATTCAAAGAGCCAGCCCGTGTCGTTCGCATGTATTCCAACGCCAGGGAGCGAAATCTTCTCGAACTCGCGATTTCGGCGCCGCGTTTTCAACATTACCGGGAGAGCCAGACGATTTTTGACGGATTCGGCGCGGAAAATCAATTCGCCTTCACGCTGACCGGCCTGGGCGATGCGGTGCAAATCTTCGGCGGCAGGGTCACGCCAAATTACTTCGATGTGCTCGGTGTGAGTCCGATTCGTGGTCGGAACTTTCTGCCGGAGGAAGAAGAAACCGCCGATGTCGCGATGGTGACGGAAAATTTCTGGCGAAAGCGCATGGCCGGTGATCCAAACGTGGTCGGGCGCAGCATCACTTTGGATGGCGTGCCTCACACCATTATCGGAGTCTTGCCGAATCTGCCGTTTTCATGGGTCGGCCCCAACGCGGAAGTCTGGACCACGAAACCGTATACGCTTCCCGGAATTTCCTACGAGCGGATGATGCGCGGCAGCGGTTTTCTCCGGGTGATTGGCCGACTCAAGCCGGGAATGACGGTAGAACAGGCGCGGGCGGCAATGCCGTCACTGGAGCAGAGTTACCGGGCACGTTATCCGGACAAGATCGACAGCTCTTCGGTGATGACTCTCAAGACGCTGCCCAATGATGTGACCGGAAATTTGCGGCCGGCATTTGCTACTTTGCTGGCGGCGGTTGCATTCGTCCTCTTGATTGCATGCAGCAACGTCGCAAATCTACTTCTCGTTAGGTTCAGCGGGCGCCGGCGCGAAATCGCGTTGCGGATGGCGATTGGCGCGTCGCGCCGGAGCGTGGTTCGGCTTTTTCTTTTCGAAAGTCTACTCGTCAGCGTGCTCGCTGGAATAGCCGGCGCATTCCTGGCGTGGGAGCTCGTGCCGTTCGTCCCCCAAATGGCCGCGAATTTTCTTCCGTTCGATCCCACTGTGCGCATTGAGTTGTCGCTACCGGTGCTCGCTTTCACCATCGCAATGTCGATCGTGACTGGTCTCGCCATGGGCATTTATCCCGCGCTGCAGAGTTCGCGCGCAGATCTGGTTGATGGATTGAAAGAGGGTGGGCGGGGAACGAGCGGCAGTCTCCAGCAAATGCGCTTCCGCAAGATTTTGGTCGGCGCTCAGGTCGCGCTTTCCGTCACCTTGCTTGCGGGCGCGGCCTTGCTCATCACTAGTTTTGTGCGTTTGAGCCAGCAAGACGTCGGCTACCGATACCAAATTGTCTGGATCGGTTTCGTGACCTTACCCGAATCGCAATATCCCGATCTCGGCGCGCGCGATCGATTTGCGAACCAAACACTGCCGGCGGTGCGCGCGATTCCTGGCGTCGAAAGCGCGACCCTGAGCGCAGACATTCCGTTGTTTCCCGGCGCAGGTGGTAACGCTCTCTATACGCGGCCGGACGGCGAGATTTTACCGATCGACAAGCGCGCAGCTGCAGCCGCCCACAACATTGCGCCGGATTACTTCAAGACCTGGGGCATTCCGATCCTGGCCGGACGCAACTTCGATGAGCATGACGGGCCGGGTCATCAAAATGTGCTGCTCATTAGCCAGGCGGGAGCGAAAAAAGTTTTCGGTAATGATAATCCCATTGGGAAAACACTTCTCGTTAGCAGCGCCAGCACGCCGGCGGAGATTGTCGGTGTCGTCGGTAACGTGCGCTCGCGCAAGGTCACCGAGTCGGACGATGTGGAATTGTATCGTCCGTGGGGACAGGAGAATTTTTCGTTTCTTAGCATCGCCGTGCGCAGCCATCTGAGTGTCGATGCCGTGACGAAGTCCGTGCAATCAGCCCTCGCCACCGTCGATCCCGGATTAGCCATCGCTCTTCCACAATCAATGACAACGATCGTGGCGCAGGCGGTCGGGCAGACGCGACTAATGATGTGGCTGCTTGGGATTTTCGCTGGAGTCGCGCTTCTGCTCGCGAGCATCGGGATTTACGGTGCCGTTGCTTACACAGTGGCACAACGTACCGGCGAAATTGGCGTTCGTATGGCCCTCGGCGCGCAAACGCGCGATGTGCTGCGCCTCATTTTGAATCAGGGAATGAAACCGGTTTTGTCCGGACTGGCGATTGGCATCATTGCGACGTTTGCTCTCGCCCGATTGATCGCCGCGCAGCTGTATCAGGTTTCTGCGTATAACCCGGTATTGCTCGGCGGTGCCACCGTGCTTCTCGCACTTACTGCTTTCATCGCGTGTCTGGTGCCGGCGAGACGCGCTGCGCTGGTTGATCCGGTTCAGGCATTACGCGCCGAATGAAAAGGAAACGTGCGTTATGAATAAAATCCTCACCGTCGCATTTATCAGCGCATTCGTGGCCGCTTCGATGCCGGCCGGCGAGGTGCTCGAGGATGTCGTTGAAAAAACATTTCCGCTTGATCCGTCGGGCACGTTTTCGTTGCGCGCAATCGACGGGATCGTTGAAATCTTTGGGAGCGATAGCCGCGAGATCACAATTTCGGCGATGAAGAAGGCATTTTCCCCCGAGCGTTTGAACGCAATTGCCATCCGCGTCGATGCGCGTCCCGACGCCATCAACATCGAAACCACATCGCCACCGGAACCGCGCCATCATTTTATGGATCGCTCAGGGGCAGTGGAATACAGGATTAACCTGCCGCAAACAGTCCGAATCGCTCACGTCGAATTGCCGAATGGTGAGCTTGTCATTAAAGGGATGCGGGGCTCGTCAATCACCGCCAATCTCGGTACCGGCCAGCTCGTCACCCAGAACTGCTTTTGTGATCAGACCATTCATGTCAAACAGGGCACGTTGAATGTTTTTTTTGATTGGTCGGAGAGGCGCCCCATCTCGATCGATGCGGCGATCGCAGATGGCAACGCCCTGGCGCGTATTCCCACGGACGCGAGTTTTCAACTGCATGCCGTTGCGAAGCAGGGGAACGTTCGGAACGACTTCACGCAAAGTCGGAAGCAAGGCGATGCTTCTGAAATTAATGAAGTCATCGGCGCTGCGCCTGCGACAAAGCTGAACTTCCGTGCCGACGACGGGAACATTCATATCTCGGAGATGATGTGGTGATCTGGCGCGATCTACGCTACGCCGCCCGTGCGTTAATCAGGACCCCGGGATTTCTCGCCGTCGCCTTTGTCGCGATTGCCCTTGGGATCGGAGTCAACACCACCATCCTCGGAATCGTTAACGCGCTGCTCCTTCGTCCGCTTCCCGTTGGACACTCGGATCGAGTGCTGCAAGTCTTCACCACCGATACTCATTTTACCGGACGCAATTCGAACTCGTACCTCAATTTTCTCGATTACCGGAAACAGAACAGCGTGTTCACCGGAATGGCCGGTTACGGCTTTGCTGTCGCAGGCATGACTAGGGGCGGCGAGACTTCCAATGTCCTCGGCCAGATGGTGAGCGGAAATTACTTTGACCTTCTTGAATTGCGGCCATTTCTCGGGCGCGCATTTCTGCCGGAGGAAGATACCGCACCAAACGGCCATCCCGTTACCGTTCTTAGTTACAAGTTTTGGAAAAAACTCGGCGGTGACAAAGGCATCATTGGCGATACGATCACGCTGAATAACCGTGCGTTCACCGTGGTCGGAGTGGCGCCGCCGGGATATACCGGCATCGATACCGGTGTGGCACCAGAGTTTTGGGTGCCGCTAGCGATGCACAACTGGATTCGACCTACCGGTGACGAATGGTTCGAGAATCGCCGTGCCCTCTTTCTTAATATTGCTGCGCGATTAAAACCTGGGGTTTCGATTTCGAGTGCGCAGGCGCAAATGAAAACCATCGCGCATCAACTCGAGCAAGCTTACCCGGACGTGAATAAAGAGCGGTCACTCGTTCTCGTCTCGGCCGAAAAAGCGAAATCACAGGGATTCGGTGGGCCGGGAAATGAGAACACCACACAAAATATTTCGCTCCTGCTTCTGGTTGCCGCTGGAAGCATCCTCCTTATTGCCTGTGCGAATGTTGCTAATCTTCTCCTGGCACGTGCAACCACACGGCAACGCGAGATGGCGATCCGTGTGGCGCTGGGTGCGGGTCGCGGCCGGGTGATCCGCCAATTACTTACCGAAAGTGTTTTGCTCGCCGCCATCGGCGGGATCGCTGGGATTCTGCTCGCTTACATTCTGGGCGATGTGTTGCTTTCACTTTTGCCCGCGACCCCAGTGCCTCTTTCCCTTGATCCGAAGCCGGATGGGCGCGTCCTGATTTCCGCGCTGCTGCTCACCCTTTTTAGCGGAATCATTTTCGGACTCGCGCCGGCATTGCAAACGACCCGCGGGGATTTGACTCAGGGTTTACGTGAACGCGCGGTCGCCGAGGGTGGCTTTCATCGCTGGACCTTGCGAAATCTTCTTGTCATCGCGCAAATCGCAGTTTCGCTTTTGCTTCTCATCGGGTCGGCGCTGTTTTTGAAATCATTCCACCGCGCCCAGCAGATCGATCCCGGATTTCGCACGCAAAATCTAGCAATCGTTAGTATTGATCCCGCGCTGGCAGGTTACGATCAGAAGCGTGGCGGCCAAATCGCGCGCGACATTGTCGAACAGGCGCGACGCGATCCGCAGGTGCGCAGCGCTGATCTGGGACAGTTCGTGCCTCTCGGTTTCGGCGGCGAAGGCCGGACCATTGTGGCCGAAGGCCGCGATGAGAATGCGCAAAGCAATCGCAAAATCGCGAACATCAGTGCCGTGACTCCGGGTTACTTCGAAACCATGGGCATTCCCATTTTGCGCGGACGGAATCTTACCGAACACAACGCGGGCGAAAATGCCGCCAAGGTTGCAGTTATTAGCGAGACAATGGCGAAAACATTTTGGCCTGGAGAAAACGCGGTCGGCCGGCGCTTCCACTATTACAACCGCGAAGGCTCTTTCGAAGTCATCGGCGTCGCGCGCGATGTCAAAGCAGCGACGCTGGGAGAAACGCCAACCCCGATGCTTTATACTCCATTTCACGAGCTGCCGGATGGCGGGATCACTATTTTCGTTCACACTGCCGGCGCGCCCGGACCGATGGTGCCCGAAGTCCATCGGGTCGTGCGCAACGTCGATAACCATATTTCCGTCACCTATGAAAAGACCGTGACGCAGCACCTCGCCTTTGCTCTTTGGCCATCATGGATGGGCGCGATTTTGCTCGGCAGTTTGGGATTGCTCGCGCTCGTGTTGGCCTCAGTCGGCGTTTATGGGGTAATGGCGTACTCGGTGAGTCAGCGAACGCGCGAACTGGGTATTCGCATGGCGTTAGGCGCGCAAGGCAGCGAGGTGCTTCGGCTGGTCTTGCGTCAGGGCATGTTGCTGGCGGCAATTGGATTGACCATCGGTCTTATTGCGGCTTTTAGTTCGACCCGACTGGCCAGTACCCTTCTTTACGGGGTGAATCCGAGCGATCCGTTGATTTTCAGCGGCGTGACGGTGTTGCTCGCTGCCGCCGCCTTCGCCGCTTGCTATTTCCCAGCGCGACGCGCCCTCAAAATCGACCCCGTCATCGCATTGCGCTTCGAGTAGAGGATCGTGGCGCAGGCGTCTCGCCTGTGGGGCACGCAGGCATCCTGCCTGCGACTCAATTGTGGAGCGCGGAGCTCTGCGACGCCGAAGGTGAAGGCTCGCGGGAGCTCGCCCCCCAGACGTTTGCACGATCGCTTCAATGGTACGCAAAAGCCACTTGGCGAAAAGCCGAAGTCGCGGCAATGCTAATCAGAAATCAGCAATCAAAAATAACCATGCCGTCGTTCGATATCGTTTCGGAAGTAGACAAACAGGAAATCGACAATGCGCTCAATCAGGCGCGCAAAGAATTAGCCACACGGTTTGATTTCAAAGGTAGCGCCGCGGAAATAATTCCCGAGAAAGACAAAATCACTCTCACCGCCGAGGATGCCAATCGTCTCCGCGGGTTGCGCGAAATTGTGGTAGGCAAGCTGGCAAAACGCAGCGTCGACCTGCGCAACATCGAGCACGCGGAGCCCGATATCTCACCGCTGGGCCACGCGCGTCAGGAACTCAAAATTCGACAAGGCCTCGAAGGCGAAAAAGCGAAGGAGATTATCAAGGCGATCAAAGAAGCCGGCTTCAAAGTCCAAAGCACACTCCAGGACCGCCAGATTCGCATCACCGGCAAAAAGAAGGACGAACTACAAAGCGTGATCCAGTTTGTGCGTGGTAAAGATTTCAAAGTCGCAACCAGCTTCAAAAATTTCCGCGACTAAAAGCTGACCTCCGTCCGCTGATCCCTGACCTCTGCATTGGTGGCATCCGCATCGCTCGGCGCGCCGTAGCCTTTGGTGAAGGAGGTTGCCGATAATTTCAAATCTTTCGCCAGAAACTGTGAGAAATTATTCGCGAGAAGATTTACGAGATTGCTCTTGGATTATCTCCTCTGCCTCTTTGGACGCTGTGGCGATATCGCGTGTCCAGGCTCCTTTCACAAAGAGAATGTCCTCTGCATCCTTTGGCGGAGACTCCCCATCTTTCCACATTTTCGCTCGAAAAACCGAAACGTTGCCGCCGCCATGTGCAATGCCCTCCAGCCAGACATCGCGAATGTCATGACCTTCTTCTGATCCGTCCCCAACCGGCCGGAAACGGAACTTCGCATGTCCATCACTGATTTCCGAGGATATGAGCTTAAAAACTTGCGAGCTCGGCGATCCAACGAACTTGGTGACGAGGAACGACGGTTCGTATAACCTAGACTCAAGGTGGAGGAGAAAGGTTGGTAAAGGCAGCTGTGTTATCGCTTCCCATTCGCCAACCATCCTCTCCTTGTTTAGAGGGGGCGGGGTCGAATCATCGATCTGGCTGTTTGCCAGATCTCCCAACAAGATCACCAACGCGATTGCGAGAAGCACATTCTTCACGGGGACGGCACCCTGGGAAATCGGGTTGATATTGTCGTTGATCATATCAGCCGCCTTGCACCGGTGGCATAATGGCAACGGTGTCGCCATCGTTTAACTTGTGATTTCGATCGACGAAATCGACGCCGATGCCGAAAAGCGTGCTCCTTTCGAAATCCTGGAGCTGCGGATACGTTTCTTGTAGGTGCGCGAAAAGATCCGCCACGGTCGCATTTTCCGGCACCGATAATTCGAGCGTAGAAGCACCGACGATTTCCTTCAGCCGTGAATAAAATTCTGCGCGTACTTTTATCACGCCATTAATTCCTTCCTCAAAACGCCGATACAGGGGAGATTGCGATAGCCTTCGCCATAATCCAGGCCGTAGCCGACAACAAATTCATCGGCAATGTCGAAGCCGACATAATCTGCTTCAATTGGACGTGCTCGCTTTTTGATCTTCCGCAACAAAACGCAGACGCGAATACTTTTCGGAGAAACAGTCTGCAATTTTTCACGGATGGAGTTGATGGTGGTTCCGCTGTCGAGAATATCGTCGAGCAGCAGGATGTCCCGTCCGGCGATGTCGGGCTGCGCGATTTGCCGGAAAATGACTTCGCCGCTGGTTTGTAATCCGCCATGGTAACTGGCCACGCTCAGGCAATCGAGCCGCAGCGGCAATGGGATGCGCCGCAGCAAATCGGCCATAAAGATCAAACTGCCGTTGAGAATCGCGATCACGGTTAGTTCGCGATCGCGATAGTCTGCGGAAATCTGCATGGCGAGTTCGTCGAGTCTGCGCAGGATCGTGCCTTCATCGAATAGCACACGGTCGAGATCGTCCTGCATGCAGCGAGTTTCCAGTTAATCGGGAGCAAAGTCGAGCTGCAACGGATCGCGAATGCGAACGGCCAGGCTTTCAAAAGGCGTGCGGCCACGCGCGTTAGTCCGACAGATGATCGGGAATGACGAATGACGAATTAATGACGAAATCCGAATGACGAAAAACGCTTCGCGACCATTCTTGTCATTAGTCATTCGGGCGTCCTTCGTCCTTCGTGCTTCGTCATTTGCCCGCACCGGTAGCCTGCGAAGATTAGCACGTGCGCATCGTCACCAGAAACTTTAGCATCGCCACTTCGGGCAAGGGCACTTACGAGATCACCGATAAAATCGAAGTCATCGTGCGCGACAGTGAAGTTGAGAATGGCGTCGTCACGGTTTTTGCGCAGCACACCAGTTGCAGCCTGATCGTGATGGAGAATGCGGATCCGGCGGCACGACGCGATCTGGAGGAATTTTTCAATCGGTTGGTCCCGGAGAATGCCGATTATTTCGAACACGACGCAGAAGGCGCCGACGACATGCCATCGCACATCCGCATGGTGCTAACTCGGACAAGCGAGACCATTCCGATTGTAGATGGACGAATCCAGCTAGGCACGTGGCAAGGTATCTTCCTTTTCGAGCATCGGCGCGCTTCGCATCGCCGGAAAATTGTGGTGACGGTAATGGGCGAATAACTCGCCCTGGGGCGCAGGCATCTTTGCCTGTGGGGCAGGCAGGCGTCTCGCCTGCCGAATGACTGGCGAAGACCAGGCGAGACGCTGGTCGCCCCACGGCCGGGAAGGTTGCGCCCCGGGGAGTTTACGGAGCGTAAATCGCATTTACCAGCCGCAGCGATTTCTCGTTCGGCAACACGGACTGCTCCATTTGGTTCATCACATAGGCAAAACTAATTTTGTTTTCCGGGTCGGCAAAGGCATGACTTCCGCCGGCGCCCGGGTGCCCGAAGGCATTTGCGGATGGGCCGAAAATTTTGCGATGCACGCTGGCCGAATCTTTCATGAAACCCGAGGAAAAGGCGGTCGGGATTTCAAAAACGCGATCAAGTCCATCGCTGATCGTTGTCGTGATTAGTTTGATGCTATCGTTACCAAAGAATTTGCGGCTGCAGATTTCGCCGCCATTAGCAAGCATCGCATAAAATTTTGCCAGAGCCGAGGCGCTGCCGATTCCACCAAACGAAACAAAATCGCGCGCCCGATTCGCCGGTTTGTTCATGTCGCTCACGGCATACAGTCCATAAGGCGATGTAAATGTTTTTCGTTGCAGAGTACCGGGCTTGATCAGGTCGCGATAGAAGTCCGAGCCGGACGCACGGTTTTCTGCCTCCGACAGGCGTCCAGCCTTCGCCGGATAAATGGTGGCGCATTTGAAATTCAGTTCTTCAGGCAGACCGATCCAGAAATCGAGCGAAAGCGGCTCAGCGAAAATTGCTCGCCAATACTTGGAAATTGAAATCCCGGAAATTCGCCGCGTGAGCTCGTCGATCAGGAATCCGAAAGTGCGTGCGTGATAGCCGTGCGCGCTGCCTGGCGGCCAAAGTGGCGTTTGTTTTTCCAGCGCGCGAATGACAGCATCGTAATGAGTCACCTCTACCCCTTCATCCAGCGCGCACAGACCAGCTGAATGCGAAAGCAACTGTGTGAGGGTGACATTCTCCTTCCCGTTCTGTCCAAATTCCGGCCAGAAATCCGAAACGCGCCGTTCAATTTTGATTTTGTTTTCCTGGAGCGCGTGGAGCAAACACGCGCTGCCGATTCCTTTAGTTGCCGACCAGACCAGCGTGATGGTGTCGTCGTTCCAGTGTTGCTCTCGTTTTCGGTCGCGAAATCCCCCGTGCAGATCGAGTATCGGTTCGCCGTTTTGGCAGATGGAAACGGCGGCGCCTAACTCGCCCAAGCGCGAATAGTTCTCACGAAAGAGTGGCTCAATTCGTTCGCGCAAAGTCTCCGCGTGCAATTTCACATCGACCCTGTAGCGGCAGGCGTGACGCCTGCAATTTCTTTCCGAGCAGCCGACACGGCTGCCACCACAGGTTACAGTGTCGAGTGAAGGGGTCTCAAATCTGGATCGCGCTTCGCAAGATCGCGAAACGACGAATCCATTTTGAAGCTAATCTGCAAATGCACCCGCGCATCTTTCAGGTTGCCGAGCAAAACTTCGTAGCAACCCATGTTGTAGTAGTAAATCGGTTCCTTCAGCAACGCCGTCGGTCCTCGCAACAAAACTTCCTTTGCCTCTTTGGTTCTGCCGATCTGGTGCAAACAAAAACCAGCATGCAGAAATCCGGCGCTGGCTTCGGGTGCGGCGCGGCAAAGGCGGCGGCTGACGGTCAGAGCACGCGTCCACTGCTTTTTCCGCATCAGATGGTGGAGACGCAATTGGAGGATTTCCGGACGCCCCTGGTATTGGTCATCGATTGCGTTCAGTTCCGCGACTGATTCTGACGTCATGCCGAGTTCGGCATAACCGCAAGCCGCGCGGAATTGTCGTTGGAAATCTACGTCCACGCTATTGAGCATAAGCAGCCCGCTTGCCAAAAGCCGTAACTGCCGTAGCCGCCATGGCCGCTTGACAATTGAAAAAGCAAGGGCCTGCCTGATCTCCTGTATATAGAGAGCTAACGGGGCGGGAACTTCCGCGAGCTGGATCGCCTCGCTCCCTGCGGGTGCTGTAGTGTGCGCTATCTCCAACGCATGGCTTTCGGAATCCGGGGAGGACAACGGATGCTACAGTAGCGTTTCCAGTTCGCTCAAACGTGTCTCAAATAAAGCGATCGTGCGCTGGATCGGCTCAGTGGCCGTCATATCGACCCCGGCATTGCGCAATGTTTCCAGCGGGAACTTCGATCCGCCCGATTTAAGAAAGCCAAGATAATTTTCAACTGCGTGCGATTCGTTGTTGAGGACCCGCTGGGAGAGGGCCACGGCAGCGGAGAGTCCGGTGGCGTATTTGTAAACGTAGAAGGCGCTATAAAAATGCGGAATTCGCAAACATTCGAGTTCCAGCGCGGTATCGATAACAACGACATCGCCAAAATAGGCATCGAGTAATTCGCGATACTTGCTCTTGAAAACGTCGAGCGTCAGGGCGCCCCCGGCTTCTTCGATGGCATGAATCAGTTTCTCGAACTCGGCGAACATGGTTTGGCGATAAAGCGTCCCGCGAATGTCATCGATCTGCCGGTTGATGATGTAGGCGCGCATTTTCGGGTCGCTCGTTTGTTGCAACAGGAAATGGGTGAGGAGTTCTTCGTTAAAAGTGCTCGCAACTTCGGCTAGAAAGATTGGGTAATCGTAATCCTGAAAGAGCTGCGATCTGGCGGCGAACCAGGAGTGCATGGAGTGCCCGGCCTCGTGCGCCAGCGTATAAACGTCGGCGAACACGTCTTCCTTATAATTCATCAGGATATACGGCGACGCGTGGTAGCTGCTGGAGGAGAAGGCGCCACTGCGTTTTCCCTTCGTCTCGTAGCGATCGCACCAACGGCCGTACAAGCCACCGGCCAGCGCATGGGTGTAATCATGGCCGAGTGGCGCAAGCGATGCGATGACCTTGTCGATTGCTTCCTCGAAAGGGATGTGGGTTTCGATTTCTTGAACGAGCGGGACGTAGGTGTCGTAGGAATGAAGCTGGTCGAGGCCGAGGACCCGCCGCCTTAGCCGATAATACCGCAGCAGCGCCGGAATGCCTTCGCGCACGGCCTTGATCAGGCCATCATAAACTGCAACCGGCACATCATCTTTGAACAACGATGCTTCCAGCGCGCTGGGAAAGTTTCGGGCCCGCGCGCGAAAGGTGTCTGCTTTCACTGAGTACGAAAGAGCGGATGCGAGAGTAAACCGATGATCCTGGAATTCGTCGTAGAATTGCTTGAAAGTACGCTCTCTCAGGCCACGATCGCGTTTCAATAGGAACGAACTGTAGGTGCTTTGGGTGAGCGGCTTCTCGCTACCATCAATGTCAATCAGCGCCCCGAATTTCATGTCCACATTCGTCAACTGCGAGAAGGCGTCGTCGTAACCATCGAGGGCAGCGGCGCCGAGGGCGAGGAGGCGTTCCTCACGCTCGCCCAAGATATGCGGCCGCATCCGGCGAATTTTGTGGAGCGCAATCTTCCAATCTTTCAAGGCGGGATCGGCGATGAATTGTTGCCAGCGTCCGTCGTCAATCGCCTGAATTTCCGGCACGACAAAAGCGGAAGCTTCCGCCAGTTTCGTCATTAGATTCTGCAACTGTCCGAAACGCGCGAGATAATCGTTGTTCGCGCTGTCTTCCGCCAGTTGCAGCGAAGCAAAGTGATAAACGCGCTCGGTTTTCAAATCGAGCCGTTTTTCAAACTCGAGCACTTCTGCCAGAGTTTTTGCCGATTCTCCGACACGGCCCTTCCACTCCACAATTCTGGGATACGTCCGCGTGATCCACTCTACGTCCTCGTTCCACTTGCTCACGTCGACGAACAAATGACTCAGGTCCCACTTGTCGGAGTCCGGGATATCAGCGCGTGTTGGTATTTTGTTTTCTTCCATAAATACCCCGACGACCTAGCGAAGGCCGGCTTCGCCTTTCTTGTGAATGGACGGGCCTTTCATCGTGATTTTTTCCGGCGCGTCCTCGACCTCGATACGTGGGCAGCTATCGATCCATTTCACGCCGTCCCCCACGGCCCAGTGCACCGCATTCCGCAAAACGAGGCGGACATTCTTATTATAATAGATTGGATAGGCTTCGTGGCCGGGCCGGAAGTAGAAGATTTTGCCGTTGCCGCGTTTCCAGGTGCAACCGGAGCGAAAGACTTCGCCGCCTTCAAACCAGGAAATGAAAACAATTTCCTCGGGTGTCGGTACGGCGAATGGTTCGCCATACATCTCCACGTTCTCGATTTCGAAATAGCGATCAATCCCACGCGCGATCGGATGCGCCGGGTTGCAGACCCAAAGCCGTTCCTTTTCGCCTGCTTCGCGCCAGGCGATTGAGCAGCTTGTGCCCATCAAACGCATGAACGGTTTCGAGTAATGCGATGAATGCAGCGCGATGAACCCCATACCCTGCCAAACTCGCGCCAGCACACGCTCGACTACTTCGTCAGCGACTTTGCCGTGGGCAGCATGTCCCCACCAGACAAGGACATCGGTGTTTTCGAGAATGTCGGCGGTTAATCCGTGTTCCGGATCGTGCAGTGTTGCCGTCCGCACTTCGCAGTCGCCGTCTTCTGAAATGGCGTCAGCAATGGTGCGGTGCATTCCATCGGGGTAAATTTCAGCGACGATTGGGTTCTCCCGCTCGTGCATGTTTTCGCCCCAGACCGTGACACGTATTTGTGTAGTCATCACAGCAATACTCGCACAAAGTCCACAGCGCACGCAAAGGAACACGAATCTTCATCATCATTGCGATCTCTGTGAACTTTGTCTGAGATTTCTGATTGCGCGGTGTTGGGCGACCTTCTTCATCGCCCGCATGAGCAGCTCCCGGCCCGGCGAAATTTTGTGCCAGGGTGATACGCCGCTCGGGTGCGGCAATGGGATCAAATCGAAATTCACATCCCCACGGCTAACGAGAAATGAACGACCAATGACAGCATCGAGTTTCTCGCACTCAATAAATTGTGCAATCGCGAGCCGGCCAACGGGAATGACAAGATGCGGTCGCAGAATTTCGAATTCGGCCTCCATCCAACCGGAGCAATTCCGAATTTCATCCATTGCAGGCATTCGGTCACTTCCGCCAGCGGCTCTGCCGGGGAAACAGCGAATGACAGCAGCAAAATAAATGCGCTCGCGCATTGTTGCTTCGTCCAAATCGCAAAATTCTTCGAACCAACGGAACAGGGTTTTGCCAGCGGTGTGGGCAAACGGGCGCTTCAACGTCGGTTCGCGCACGCCAGGCGCCTGACCGATTATCATCACCTTGCTAACGATTGCCCCACCGGACACGGGCGGGGGAATCACCCGCGGACAACGCCGGCACCAGCGGAAATAGGCGACATGATTCTGCAATAACATTCGCCGCTCAGACTTCCGCATCTCGGGGAGAATGCGGTTGGGTTGTGTGCGGTTCAATCGCCGATTACCTGCGAAAGAGCGAAAAGATCAAACTCAGCACGATGCTGATGATGATGCAGGTAACGACTGGGAAATAGAAAGCGCTGTTTCCTCGTTCGATCCGGACGTCGCCGGGCAGACGTCCCAGCCAACCCGCCCCGATGCCAGTCCAAAGCAGAATGCCAAGAATGACAATCACGAAGCCAACAATGACGAGCAATTTTCCGAGCTCAGGCACAGCTTAATTTTGCATGAAACATCTGATAGGGCGAGACTCGGCGGAGCCGAGCTGATCCGTGCTTAATAGTGGCTCGGCGGGATCTCTCGGTCCGAGCCGGACTGGCGGGTGCGCTCGGGATGATCGGGTATGGTTGCACAGAAAGTTGCGAATGCGAACGCCGCGATGACATTCAAATGCGATGGCCGTGCAATTTCGTGATTATTACGAGACGCTCGGCGTGTCGAAAACCGCGAGCGAAGACGAGATCCGGTCTGCCTTTCGTAAACTCGCCCGCAAATACCATCCGGATGTGGCCAAGGATAAAAAGACAGCGGAGGAAAAATTTAAGCAGATCAATGAAGCCTACGAAGTTCTAAGCGATCCGGAGAAACGCCGAAAATACGACCAGTTGGGCGAGAATTGGAATCAACCTGGCGGATTTCAGCCACCACCGCAATGGGGCGGCGGACAACCAGGCGGTTTTCGCTGGGGCGGCGGTGAGGACGGCGGTGTCGAGTTTGAATTTGGCGGCACCGGTTTCAGCGATTTCTTTGAAGCCTTTTTTGGTGGTGGCCGGGGTCGATCGGCTTTCGGAGGGTTCGGACAGCGCGGCGCCATGACGGAACGCGGCCACGATGTCGAAGCCGATATCATGGTGACGCTGGAGGAAGCATTGCATGGTTCGACGCGACCGGTTTCTTTGCGACGCGCTGGTTCGAAGAAGACCGAAACGTATCAGGTAAAAATTCCCCGCGGTGTGCGTGAAGGGCAACGCATTCGTCTCGCGGGCCAGGGCGAAGCGGGCGAGGGCGGCGGGAAAAGCGGAGACTTGTTTTTGCGCGTGCGTCTGGCGCGACACCCGGATTTTTCGGTGGAAGGTAGCGATCTCGTGCATGAGGTGAAAATCGCTCCATGGCAAGCGGTGCTGGGCGATCAGCTGATTGTGCCGACTTTGGAAGGGAATGCGCGTCTGAAATTGCCGCCGGGGACGCAAGGCGGACAACGTTTTCGCTTACGCGAGCGCGGGTTGCCCGGTGTTTCCGGTCAACGCGGCGACTTGTATGTGGTAGCGCAAATTGCGCTGCCGAAAAAACTAACTGAACGCGAACGAGAAATCTGGGAACAACTTGCGCGGTTGCATGGCAGCGAGAAATCCGCTTAAACAGGGCAATGAACATTTCGCTCGGATCCGATCACGCCGGTTTCAAATTAAAGGAAAAGGTGAAAGCCTTGCTCGGGGAACTGGGACATAAGGTGAAAGACGTCGGAACTTTTGCCGCGGACCCACCGGTAGACTATCCATTGTTCATTCGGCCGGCAGCGGAAGCAGTCGCGCGAGGCGAGTGCGACCGTGGAATCGTTTTCGGCGGCTCGGGGAATGGCGAAGCGATGGCGGCGAACAAAGTGCATGGTGTGCGTTGCGCGTTATGCTGGAGTTTGGAAAGCGCGCGACTCTCGCGTCAGCACAACGACGCCAACGTGCTTTCGCTCGGTGAACGATTGATCGAGGAAAGCCTCGCGCTGGAAATTGTGCGGACGTGGTTGACAACAGACTTCGAAGGCGGGCGGCACGAGCCGCGCGTTGCGATGCTAAACGCGATGTGATCACAGTAGCCGATCGACGCAGACGGCTGCGAGAAAGACCCCGCTCACAAATGCATTCGAATTGAAAAAGGCGCGGTTAATCGAAGTAACGTCGTTGAGCGCGCGAGCGCTGCGGTGCTCGTAGAGGAGCGCCGCTGCGATTGGCACCATTGAGGCAAAGTAAACTGTACCAAGCTTCGCGACTATCCCGAAAACAATTAGTGCCAGCAGCATTAAAAGATGGAGAAACTGCGCGACCCGGAGAGTGGCGCCGAGACCGAGCCGAACGACCAGCGAATGCAAGCCTTCTTGGCGATCGAAATCGTAATCTTGCGTCGCGTAAATCAAATCAAACCCGCTGACCCAGCAGACGACGCCGAAGGAAAGAATCAGCGGCGGTAATTGGATGCGACCGGTTTGCGCAATCCAGGCGGCGACCGGCGCAATACCAAGCGCGAAGCCGAGAAAGAAATGTGTCGCGTCAGTGAAATGTTTGGTGAGCGAGTAGAAAAGAATGGAACCGAGCGCCACGGGTGAAAGCACGAAAGTGATGCGATTGATGTTTGCCGCAAAGAAAACAAACGACGCGCTGCTAAGAACAAGCGAAATCAACACCACGGGCTTGGTCGCGAGAAGATACCGGGTCGCTGTCCTCGGATTGCGCTGATCGATTTCCCAATCGACCAAACGGTTGAAGAGCATTGCCGCGGTTCGAGCAGTGACCATGCATGCCAAGACCAAAAGCAAGATTTTGAGATCGGGTCGTCCATTCGCCGCTACAACCAGCGCTGCAAGAGCAAAAGGCAGCGCAAAAATCGTATGGGAAAACCGGATCAGCCGAAGGAAGCGTGCGACCGCGCTGCCGCGATTTTGGGCGACTGCGAAATTGTGAAGCACTTCCTGCTCGTTCATGAAGGAAGTAATGACGCGAGTCGCTCA
>QHPU01000067.1 GCA_003219175.1 Verrucomicrobiota bacterium
CCGCGTTGAACGCACATTTCATAGTGAAAGGCACGCTTTAACTCCAGACCGGCTCGGACCGCGCCCAGCACATGCAAAAGCATGTCCCTCCGAAAACATCAAGGCGTGTAGCTGATGCCTTTTCTTTGTGCCTGCTGGTGAATCGTCTCGGCGACTTTCTCGTCGAACCCGTCGCCCTTTCCAGCTTCCGCCAACCGCTTATTCTCCGCCTGAATATAGGCATCACGTTTCTTAGCGAGCTCTTGAACTTCCTTTTGCAAGCTATCGCGTTCCGCGCGCGTCTTGGCGATCCGCCCTTCCATCTCCTCTTTCGTTAGCTTCTGGAATTCTGCCGGCAGATCCTTCTTATCAATGGATTCGAGTTCCACCTCATTACTAGCGAGCGCATCGAGTAGCTCGCCACGGCCCTGCACGCCTTTCTTCGTCTTCGCATTGTAACTCAGCCGATCGGCCGCGGCGCTAGCCGGCGCGCGTTCCGCGAAAGCTTGTTTCGCAGCTACTTCGCGCCGCACATCCGCGTCGCCATAGGGAATCAACGTTTCGCCAATCTTTTTGTTCAACTTTGCCAGCTCATCATCCATCGGCGTAGCGATCACAGCCACACCGCCAGATTGCGCGATTGCGGCGTAACTGCCCTCCGATGACTTTGCGATCTCCTTCCAGATCAAAGTGGTCGCCGCGATACTTCCGCATTGCACTGTATTGATGATCAAGTCTTTCTTCGCCGCGATCCGGCAAAGCTCGGGATATTTTGGTCCATCGGCGTAGTCCATGTGTGGCGGTGCATCGCCGACAAGGAAAATAATCTTCAAGACTTTGCGATCCTGACTCCATGGCATCTTCTCAATCGCTTCCGCCAGCGCCTCGTTCACACTCTCCGGTTCGTCGCCACCGCCCTCCGCTTTGAAATCGCGCAGATGTGAATAAATCGAATCGATGTCGTCGGTAAGCTGGAACGATTTAACGACGTATTCGTCGCCACGGTCGCGATAACCAATCAAGCCGAGCTTCAATTCCGGGGTCGGTTTCGCGCTGATCATTTCATTAGCGATCGACCAGATTTTCTGTTTCGCGCCCTCGATCAGGCCACCCATCGAGCCCGTAGTATCGAGAACGAAGCAAACCTCAATGCGTGGCTTTTTCTCGTTAGGCGGTTCTTTCGCTGAAATGCCGGAGCCGGCGAGTAGAAGAGCTAATAGTAGAGTAGTTATTTTCATATGGTTTCTTTCTTTGAACGTGATCATTTGATCTTTTTATTCGGTGATTTCATAAACGGTGTCGTCGACTGCGAGCAAGACGTTCTGGCCAAGCGCCATCCACGGCGCGGCCTCAGGATGTTGCTTGAGAAGATCGAAGTAAGCTTCGGAGTTAAATTGAACATGTTGCCGGTTGGTCGCGTTCTGGACGCTTGCATCAATCCATTGCTTGCCATTTTGAAAAAACGCGCGGCCGTTGACGAATTTTGATTGCCGCGTGTACTGCGTCAGACGGTCCGATTCCGCCGGCGCCGATGGAACATTGAGAGCGAAGCCGCGCAGCGACTCGGCGGCGCCATACTTGATTGAAGCTCCAGATTGCTCGGCAGACTTGAGTGCGTTTTGACTTCGCGCGTTCGCCACCGCATCCGCGCCATCCTTCTTCTCCTTGAATCCGTCCCAGGCTTTCGCTACTTCCGCGCGTGCGGTAGCATCCGAACTCATACTTTGCATCGAACGGTCTGCCATCGGCACCCGGCGCCGGTCTTCATCTTCAACGATCAGGTAGGCGGTGTAAGGAGTTACTATGCCGTATCGCCGCGCTAGGTCGGTGGCTTCGTCACGCAGTTCGGTGGTTTCGCCGTGAATCCGAATTTCATCCAATAAAAAGCCAACGCGGCGCGTCACCCATAGCCGCGCCACATAATCGTTAGATGAATCATCGAACTTCACCTCGTAGGTAAAGGTTTGCTCGTGGCCATTGGTTATGCCGGTCAGCTTCGCTTCGACTTCGCCGGACCCGGTATATCGACCGGTCAGAACGAGCTGATCGCCTTTGAATAAGTCCGGTAGTTGCGCCGGATACAATTTGCCGGTTCGAACCCCGTCGCTGAACTCCAAGCGCACATTCGTCAGCACCGGTTCCTTGATTCGGGTGTAGAAATTCGAGACCTTTACTTCAAGGTCTTCGTTCTCCAGCACGTATTGACTGAAGGCCCGTGTTCCCTCCGCGATCTGATCAAGGAGTTGCGTGTTTACGTCCGACCCGATCCCGAACGAGAAAATACGTGCGTCGCCACCCTTCTTTACATCCGCCACGATTTCATCCGGATTACGCGTCCCAACAGTCGGCAATCCATCAGTCAGGAAAATAATGACAAATGGGCGATCGCTCCTCTCGGTGCGCGCCTTGAACGCGGTTTGCAAGGCATCAGCAATGGCGGTGCCGCCAATCGGTTTCAGATCAGCAATGAAATTCGACGCGCGCTTTCGATGTTCGGAATCAGCCTCACTCAGTTTGCCGAAAAGCGATTCCGCCTCGGTCGAAAATCGGACAATCTCGAAGCGATCGTCTGTCTTCAGATTCTCAACGCAGAATTGCAGCGCCTTTTTCGCCTGCTGCAATTTGCCGCCCGCCATCGACCCCGAGGTATCGACGACGAAGACGACGTCTTTGGGAGCAGGCTTGGCTTCTTTCGCAACTGTCGGCGCGGCCAGAAGCAGGAAGTAACCATCTTCTCCGCCAGATTTGTGTGTGATCAGGCTCAGACCGACATCGCGTTTTTCGGAGCTATAAATGAGCTGGAAATCTGTATCCGGTTTCTCGTCCTTGGATTCGTAACCAATGACCGCGCGATTGGGTCCGTCTCGTTTAATTTCAACCTTGTGGCTAGGAGAATAAATCGAAGCGAGCGGCTGCTCCGTTTTTACTTCGACCTTCACGCTCAGGCTCCTAATCGGCTGCGCGGAAAACTTCTCCGTGCTCAACGGATAGCTGTAAGTCAGCGTCCCGGCATCGGAGCGCAACAGTTCGGTGTAGGAAATTTTGATTGGCTTGCGACTGCGTGGTTCGATTGGAAATATGCGGACCTTAAATAGATCCCGTCCCGCGTATTCCAACAGCGCCGGATCGCGCATCTTGCGTACGATGTCCTCGTAAATCTGGCGCGCCTTGTCCGCGCGCAGCAATTCGGCGTCCACCATTTTGCCGCCGATCTCCATGCTGAACTTGTCGATGTGGGCGCCTTTCGGGACCGGAAACATGTAAATGCCTTCCAGGCGTTGATCGTTGGGATTGTAAAATTCCTGGTCAATCGAAGTGACCGCTACCTGGCCATCGATCTTGACGTCGACGTGATGACTGGACACCTCGAGCGGCGCAAAAGGAAAGTGACCAGGAGGGATTAAGAACGGGCGCTCGACGACGATGAAACCATCCCCCCGTGCGTGGAAAATCGCCCCGAACAAACAGGCTGCGAAAATCAAAGCCGATCTTTTCATTGCCCTGTTAGTCGGCAACCCCGCCAAAATGCTCCCAGTTTTTTTACAAGGAGCGGCCGCTTCTACCGCCAGTCCGGCTCGGACTTGGCACAGGGAATGGTATTAAGGGAATGCAACCTGCCCGAAACAACGTAGAATCGTTTTCCCCTAAATGAGCGATCATCGAGCCCCGATCTCCGATCCAGGAAAGGTCGATGCGGATTTAATCAAACGCTGTCGCGAGGGCGCCGCCGACGCCTGGGATGCCTTGTTCGATAAATATTATCCCATTGCGGCGCGCTTCGTATTCCAGTTATCAGCCGACTTCTGCCATGAAGACACGGAAGAGATTTGCCAGGAGACATTCCTCGCCGCGGTGCGTAACCTCGGCTCATTTCGGGGAAAGAGTTCGTTTCAAACTTGGCTACTCCGCATCGCCGCGAACAAGGCGATGGATTTCCGCGGGAAAAGTCGCGCCGAGAAACGCGGCGGTAGCTTCGTCCATTTCTCGCTCGACGGAGCGGACGAAGGCGAACAAATCGATTTGCCCTCGCGGGGACCCGGCCCCGACGCCTTGCTGGCCAGTGCGGAGACCGGTCGGCTCGTCCGGCAAAGCCTCGATCAACTGGACGATGACTGCCGTG
This sequence comes from Verrucomicrobiota bacterium, assembly GCA_003219175.1. Classification (GTDB taxonomy): domain Bacteria; phylum Verrucomicrobiota; class Verrucomicrobiia; order Chthoniobacterales; family UBA10450; genus AV69. Next base: position 4,100 of record QHPU01000067.1, read on the forward strand.
AAATCATTGAGCTGCGTTATTATGGCGACCTGAGTTACGCCGAGATTGCCGCTGAGCTGCAATTAAATCCCAAGACAGTCAGTTCGCGGCTGAGCAAGTGTCTCGACCGGCTCAGTGTGATCGCGAAAAAAATCTTTCCACCGGAACATTCATTTGCCGTCTAACTTAAGAAGTCATGTCTCTCGAACCAAAGAAACCCATTGAAGACCTGCTGGAGGCAACCGCCAAAGCGCGGCGGGCACAGTTCGGCGCTGATCCACCGATGCCGAACCCGATGCGGGCCCAGCTGCACCACGAAATTGCGCGGTTGGGGGAAGGCGATGAGTCGCGACAATCGGGGCATTGGTTTCGAATTTTGTGGCCGCGACTGGCGTTTACGGCCGCTTTCGCTCTAATTCTCGTTTGCATTTCAACCCTCTGGTGGTGGCGCGAACATCAAACCAGTAGCGGTGGAACGATGAAATTGGCGATGCAGGAACCGGCCAGGGAAACTCCGCCACCGGAGAAAGTCTTCGAGCAAGGTGCAGTGGCTGGGACGGGTTCCGCGGCGCCAACTTTCGCCGATAGCAACGCCGCTGCGTCAGCACCTGCTGAAGCAGCCAAAGACGGCGATGCTTTGAGACGTTTTGCCGAGGCTACGATTGCGCCCGGTACTGAACTGAGGAGCGACGGGGTTGTCGCAGGCGCCAAGAAGACGGATCAGCCATTGTTTGCCGACAAATCGTTAGCCGCGAAAGAAGCCGAGCCCGCGGCGCCAGCAGCTGCCTCGCTCGCACAGGGCCGACAGATGACGAATTTTCGTCAGCAATTTTCAAAGGACACCGCCAACCAGGAGGTTCGCAGTAAACTCAAACAGACGGCCAATATTTTGAACGAATTTCAAGTGGAAAAAAGCGACTACGAAATCCGGCTGGTAGATGCCGACGGTTCCACCTACTCCGGCAAGCTCGAACCTTTGGCGCAGAACGACCCCCGCAGCGTCTACAATCAGAAAAAGAATTACAACGCGCCTTCGTCGCGCGCGGCTCAAACCTTGGAGGAGAAAGCGCGGTCGGTTAATGCCGAGTACTACTTCCGTGCCACTGGCTACAACACCAGTCTCAAGAAGTCGCTCGTATTTGAAGGGAATTACATTGCCCCGTTAGAGGTCGCGCAAAAGAAAGTCGCCAAGGCGAAAACGGAATCCGAGGAACGCGACGAAGAAGCATCGGCCCGAATCACGGGCGTCGCAAAAGTTCACGGCGAGTCTCCCGTCCAAATCGATGCCGTCGCTGTGCCGTAATAATTATCCTCATGGAGGGACGACCGCTGTATCGTCCCTAACTCTGGGGACGGGACGGCGCCCGTCCCTCCAAGGCCAAGCTCTGTGGCGGCATCGCGTGCGAATTGAAATCCGCTCAGCTTCTCAGCGAAATTTTTGCCCAAGGCGAGGATTTGAAAATTCCGACCGAGCATTTCTGGATGTAACAACGTCTGGAGGGCGCGCTTTTCTGAAGCGCTGAATTCTACTTTTGAAAAAAAATTCGAAACGATTCCGGTGAGGAAATGATGTTGATCGGTGAAGCCGATCGGTTTTGCCCCGGAAGATAAGGCCGCCTCGGCCAGACCCGTCCACTCCACGTGCGCAGAAATATCAGCCAGGCCGATCTGCTCAAAAGACGATGATAGCTTTTTCTGCTTCGCTCTGACCTGAAGCGAGCCTCGGCTGCGATCAAGAGAGTAGAACTCTGCGCGAACAAAACCGTAGTCGATCGTCAGAATGACGCCGCACGAGAGTTTCGAGGCGATCTCGCCCATCAGTTTCGGAGCCGCCACGCTCACTTCTGTTTCGAAATCGGCCGGGAAAAATCCCAGCTGATCTAATCGCAACTCAGAACGACTGACATTCGCGGTCGTGAATGCAAAATTATCACCCGCGACGGTAACGAATTTCTCCTTCCAATCGGTCGCACCGCTCGCCACGCCACCGGACACAATTAGGTGAACCGGCAGGGAATCGAACAACTCATTGGAAAAATGAACGCCGACAAACGGCGCCAGCTGATCAATCGATTCCAGAAAGGAAATCTTGCCGCTGAAGTGGCGAAGATTTTTTTGTTGTCGCTCCCGCCAAATCAGAAACGGCTCTAATATGACGTAGGAAATGGCGGCGAAACATTCGCCAGACGATTGGCGCAACGCGCTCAGCACATCGAGCGCAAAAACGCCATCGTGCGCGCCTTGCTCCACGATGGCGAAGTCGTCCGGCCGTCCCAGCTTCTCCCAAATCTCGGCAAACTGCGCGGCCAGCAACTTCCCAAACAACGGCCCAACACTGACATTAGTAAAAAAATCACCGCGCCGCCCGATGCTCGCTCGCCCGCTGGCGTAATAACCATGCTCAGGATGATAAAGCGCCAACTCCATAAAGCGGGCGAACGGAATCGGCCCATGCCGTTCGATCTCGCCGCGAATAAGGAACTCAGGACTTTCCATGAATTGCTTTGCCCTTTGGATTTCCGGTGAATTCCGCCTAAGGTTTCCCTCCAAGTCTATTCCAGCTTCTTTCGTCCCCGCATGCCTGTTTCCTTCTTAATTCCAACCTTCCCCTACCGTTCGCACCGGCGGTGGTATGCGCGACCACAATTTTATCTGCCGGTGACGCTGATTGTTTTGCTCCTCATTATTTTCGGCACGATCTACTTCGGTCTTGTCTCCTCACAGCTAAAACGGGAAGCCACCACTTACGATCTGAGCAAGCTCGAACAAATGGAATCGGCTAGCGTGATCCTGGACCGAAACGGAAAGATTTTCGGCCAGATCTATGTCGAGAACCGCGAAACTATTCCCTACGATCAGCTACCGCGCGATCTCGTGAATGCCGTGGTCGCTATGGAAGACAACAAATTCTATCAACACCGCGGATACGATCTTTCTGGAATTGTCCGGGCCGCCTTCAAAAATTTTGTCGCCGGTCATGTCCGGCAAGGCGCAAGCACGATCACCCAGCAGCTGGCGCGCAACAGTTTCGCGCTCAAGGAAAAGACCTATCGGCGGAAACTTCTGGAAATCTATCTCGCGGAACGGATCGAGCAGCATTACGACAAACAGAAAATCATGGAGTTGTATCTGAACCGAATTTATTTCGGTGGCGGGCTCTATGGCGCGGAAGCAGCGGCGCGCGGTTATTTCGACAAACCGGCACGCGAGATGTCGCTGGTGGAAAGCGCCACGCTCGCGGGCATCATCCGAAGTCCGAATCGACTTTCGCCCTGGTCTGACCAGGCCGCAGCCCGCGAATCGCGCAACGTTGCGCTGGCCCGCATGCGCGATCTTGGATTCATCGATCGCCAGCGCTGCGCTGCGGCGCAATCACAAGATGTCGTCATTGGCAATCGACAGAACGCGCAGGGACAAACCTACGCGGTCGATTATATCCGGCAGAAGGTGATCGAGGCGGTAGGATGGGATCGCGCGATGAACGAAGGGTTCCGCATTCACACCACCATCGATTCCGATTTGCAGAAAGCGGCCGAGGAATCACTGCGATCGCATCTCGATCAGGTAGAAAAGCATCCGGATTACCGGCATCAAACTTACGCAGAATACACCGCGAACTTTCGCAAGTCGCGGCCCGGAGCAAGTCCACCGCCGGCACCCGATTATTTGCAGGGGGCAGTGATTGTGTTGGACAACGCGAATGGCGGCATGCTTGCGCTGGTGGGAGGTCGCGATTTTGAGCACAACCAATACGATCGCGCACTACAGGCGCGCCGGCCGGCCGGAACCGCGATGACGCCCTTCGTTTTCGCAACCGCATTTGAGAAGGGAATGTTTCCCGGCTCCGTGGTGGAGGATTCCGCGCTCGATAATCGCGCAGTCATGATCGGCGGCACGACGGGAATTCTCGGCGAATGGGGACCCGAAACGGCGGAGAATCGCTACGAAGGGTCGATCACCGCGCGCGAGGCACTTTCGAAATCGAAAAACGGCGCCACCATTCGGCTCGGGATGAATCCGGGCGTTGAGAGCGTGATCGATCTCTGCCGCAAAGCCGGAGTCAAATCTCCGCTGCGACCGTATCCGGCGACATTTCTCGGGAGCAGTGAAATTACTTTGTCCGAGCTGGCCCTGGCCTACACCATCTTCCCAAATGGCGGTTGGCGACCAAAGTTGCCGCACGTTTTGGAGCGGATCGAAGAAAAGGACGGCACGGTCTGGCACGCGCAACGCGATTACGGCAAACAGAACGTGATAAGACCTGAAACTGCCTACGAGGTGCATTCGTGCCTGGTCGATGCACTCGAACGCGGCACCGGCAGGGATGCGCGCGCCAACTTTGGTTTGCAGAAAATGGAAGCGGCCGGAAAAACTGGGACCGCTTACGATTTCACGGATGTCCTTTTCGCCGGATACGACAGTGCGATTACCTGCGCAGTTTGGGCTGGGTTCGATAAGCCGCAGCAGATTTTTCGCGGCGCGTTCGGACGCGACATCGCGTTGCCGGTCTGGGTGGATGTGATGAACGCATCGGCCACGCACTATCCAACGAAGGAAATTGCGCAGCCGCGCGGATTGGAGCGAGTGAACATTTGCGCGAAATCCGGTTTGCTCGCCACCGATAAATGCATCGAGAAAATCAAAATGGCCGACGGCGAGATGGACGAGAAAACAACTTACCTCGAGCTTGCGACATCCGCGCAAAGACCAACCGAAACATGCAACGTTCATGGAGAAATGCATGCTTCGCTGACACGCGACTTGCCGGTATCGGAATTTCCACGAGCGGCCCTCGCGGTAGACACCAGCGCCATGAAACCGATTATCCCAAAAGAACCGACCCTGCTGGCGGCACGCGACCCATACAATTCAGTGCACGCGCTGGTGAATCCGAAACCCACGCCTTCGCCGGAAGCGGAAAAAGAAGCGACGTCCGAGGAAATGCCCGATCCGACAAAACCGGTATTGAAAGCGATACCGGTGCAACCGGGCGAAGGAGAGACGGGCGAACCGATTCCTTCGCCGGCTCCGTCAGAGACAGTAATAAAAGCGATTAAACCGACGGGGTCGCCCGTGGAAATTCGCCGCGCTATTCCCGTTGTTCGACCGACTCCACAAACATCGCAGCCCGAAGTTCGCCGAGCCGAGCCAGTGGAGGAAGACGAGAGCAATTAGTGTTAGGTCAGTCACAGGGCTCGAACCGAATAGGGCGGATCGGCCACTCCGTCGGGCGATACTAAAGGTTTGCGGCTTCGCCGCCAAATATTAACATCGAGTAAGGGGCTGCTCGATCCACCTTTCAGCTTCGCAAGTTACCGCATCTTTGTGATTATCGTGGGTTTACTCCCTACAAAATCAGTCACGAGAGAAAATAGTAGATGACCTCAGTAGACGCGCAGAACTTTCGTCTCGCAGTTTTGAACCCCGGCGGACGCGATCACGAGCAGCATTTTGCTGAAAATCGTTCGCCACAGGCCAATGAACATCCGCCGGTCAACTTTCACGCGTATTCGGCGTGTACCAACGGAGCAGTCTTCCGTGACATCAAGCGCGCAATCGCGAGCAACTGGCCGGTGTTGCTGCTTTTGCGCGGTGATTTCCGCGCGAGTGAGCGAGCGCTCGCAGAATTGAAAAAATCAAAGCGGAAAACTGCCGTCGCACTGAAAGAAACCGGGGCACACCAGATTGCACAGCAGTTAAGCGATCCGTCGCGTTTCGCTCGGTTCATTGGAATTGTCTGCCAAGCGGATGGCTGCATCGCGAGCACACCGGAAGCTGCCGAATTGTTTCGTTCATTCCGCGCTGACGGCGTTGACTTCATTCCCACGCCCTATCCGATTGAGGACGAGAATTGGAACTGGGCGATGGAGCATCGTTCCGGAATATTCGTCGGCACGCGTGAGCTTACCGTTCCCACTCGGAATCACTTTGCGGCGCTCCTTGCCGTAAAAAATTTGAGCGATGAAACAAAAGAGCCGGTCACAGTTTTTAATTCCGACCGCCGCCACGGAGCCAAACTCATTGCTGAAATCGGCTTCCGTAAAATTCGCGTTCACGAAAAGCGCATGGGATATCGCGCCTATCTGGGCGAGATGGCGCGTCACAAAATTGTCTTCCAGCTCGATCGCAGCCGCGTCCCGGGACAGGTGGCCGGCGATGCTCTTTTGTGTCGTTCTGTCTGCGTCGGTGGCGATGGCGCGATCGAGCGGATCGCGTTCCCGAATACCTGCGGCGAAAAAAGGAGTGACGACGAGTTAATCGAGATCGCACAGCGACTGCTAACGAATGAAGGTCAGCGACAAGAAGTTGCTGATGGGGCGACGAAGATTGCCAAGGAAAAACTCTCCTTTCGCGGAGGTAAAGAACATCTCGCGCGCTTTTTCGCAGATTTGTAGAGGTCGCTGTCCCAGCGGCAGGATCGACCTTTGCCGCCGAGGACCGCGACCCCTACAGATTACGGAATCTCACGCAAATAAATTTCCTCCAACCGACGGGTTTGTTCCGTTTGACTGAAATTATTGGCGATGCTTTCCGATGCAGCGCGACCCATCGCGGTCAAGCGAGCAGAATCCTTCGTGCAATCAATCAGCGCATCAGCTAACGATTCGTAGTCCCGCTCTTCGACGAGAATACCGCCTATGTTGTGTTCAACGGCTTCCGGAATTCCGCCGTGTCGCGTCGCGAAAACCGGCAGTCCGGTCGACATCGCTTCCAACATCGAATTCGGCACGCCCTCCTGGTTTCCATCGAGACCGGTCTCGCTCGGATGCAGAAAAAGATGCGAAGAATAGAAAAGCTCCCGCAATTTTTCCTGCGAAACGAAACCGGCGAAATCGACTGACGACGCGATCTGCAGCGCGCGGGCGAGCGATTGCAATTCGCCAAGTTGCGGTCCTTCACCCGCGATGGTGAGTTTCGCGGACGGAAATTCCTTTCGAAATTTCGCAAACCCTCGCAGCGCCGTCTTCAACCCCTTCTTCTCGATTAGCCGGCCCGCTTGCAGCAATCGCCACTCACCGTTGTCGGGCACGCTCCGCTCCCGAAATGGAAATTGATTCAACGGAATTCCAGTGCGTTGAATTTCGATTTTCTCTGGCGCACAACCCAGATCGACTATCGCCTGGCGCAAGGATTCCGATCGAACTAGAACCCGTCGCACCAGGGATAACATTTCCTCGGTGCCGCGCCGATACGCACGCTTTTGCATGTCGACCAAGACATCTGCGCCATGAAACGAAACTACTGTCCGCTTTGGCCAATGACGAATTAACGGCCGCAGGAGAACAGCGATGTGTCCAAAATAGATGTGCAATAATTGCGCGTCGTTTTCAGTAAGCGCGCGCTCAATTTCACGAACTTCAGCGGCAGAAATTTGCCATGGTCGATCAACAATTTGCTTGAACCAGATGCGCCGCAGGAAATGCCATGCCGGCTTTTTTACCACTCGAATATCTTGGAACGGAAAACACTCTTCGCTTTCCCGTTTCTGCGCAACTACCACTGGCCGGACCCGCCTGAGCGACGTGATCTGCCGGTAGATGTGCAGCATCTCCGGCTTGAGAAACGTCGCGCAATACGACGCAACGACCGGGACGTCGGAAATCCGGCTCAAAAATAAAACTCGAACAGCTTAATGCCGTTCCATTTTCCCGGATCTTCCGGCTTGCCGTTCCTTTTCCCCGGCTCTTCCGGTTTGAGCGTCACACTTTGTTGCGCCGTCCCATAACGCGCGGGCGCGGCCGGGTTCAACATTTGCAGCGGATTGCCGCCTCGAACGGCGCGCGGAACGACTCCGCCGGGCGCGATCGCAGGTAACGGCGGCGGCGGTTTCGGCGGGCCCGGCACTCTGCGCGTAATAACCGGCGCGTTGTAGGTCTGAGCGAAGGCGGCGCTGGAAATCAACGTCGTCACCACAATTGCGAATAACTTTTTCATATTTCCCTCCTAATGGAACTGTCTTGCTCGGTTTGGTGCTCCGGTTCAATTATATTTCGATGGACTATCTTGAAAAGGCCGCACGTGTGCTGGAAATCGAAATTTTTGAGCTACAGCGTTTGCGCCAGCGCTTGGGTAAGAGTTTTGCCGACGCCATTGAACTCCTCAAGGCGACGGTCGACGCGCGCGGGAAAATTGTCGTGCTCGGTGTAGGAAAATCCGGTCATATTGGCAGCAAAATCGCTGCGACCCTTACCAGCACCGGTTCGCTCGCGGTCGTACTTGATTCGCTCAACGCGTTGCACGGCGACCTCGGAATGGTGGCGGATGGCGACGCCGTTCTGGCGCTAAGCGCGAGCGGCGAGACGGAAGAGCTACTGCGGATTTTGCCGGCGATCGCGCGATTTCAGGTGAAGATCATCGCGATTTGCGGCGACGCCGATTCGACGCTGGCAAAAAACGCACACGTTTTTCTCGACGTGAACATCGAACAGGAGGCGTGTCCGCTGAACCTTGCGCCCACTTCAAGCACGACGGTAATGTTGGCGCTGGGCGACGCGCTCGCGATGGTGTTGCTCGAGGCGCGCGGATTTCAAAAAGAGGATTTTGCCAAATTTCATCCGGCCGGAATGATCGGCCGCAGTTTGCTGATGCGCGTGCATCAAATCATGCGCCCGCGCCAGGCGTTGGCGCTGGTAGTGTCCGATACTAGAATTCGCGACGTCTTGAAAACTATGACCGCAGTGCGCGCCGGCGCCGCCGTGATCGCCGATACTGATGGGAAATTGCTCGGCATTTTTACCCACGGCGATTTCGCCCGGCATTTTCAAAAGGATCCGAAAGTGGGCGAGCGTCTGGTGGCAGATCTAATGACATTGAACCCGGTGAGCGTGCACAAAGACAAACTTGCGGTCGAGGTTCTCAACCTTCTCGAGAGTCATCGCATCGACGATCTGGTCGTGGTTGACGACAACAACGCTCCCGTCGGCATTGTTGATTCGCAGGATCTGACGCGATTGAAATTGCTTTAATAGCTCGTCATCCCGAGCGTAGTCGAGGGATCCTGTTGCGAAAGCTTTAAGATAACATATCGGGATCCCTCGAATCCGAGCCGGACCGGCGTTTTCGCTCGAGATGACCGTGTTGGGGCCGGTCACCTCCAGGTTGATTTGCAGCGCAACTAGCGTAACGTCCGCGCTCCGCATAACGGTTAAACGCTTCAACTCTTCAACTTTTCAACGAACCCAATGGCTGCGGCAAACGATCTCCGAAAAGGAATGGCAATTAAATATAACGGCAATACTGCCATTGTCTTGGAAGTGCACCATCGTACCCCGGGAAATTTGCGCGCCTTTGTCCAGGCCATCATTCGCTACATCAATACCGGCAAGAGCGCCGATGTCCGTTTCGGTTCCACCGACAAGGTCGAGTTGGTTGATATTAACCGCTCCACGCTCGAATTCAGCTACAAGGACCACAACGGCTATCATTTCATGGACCCAGAGACGTACGAGACCGTGACGTTGCAGCAAAACCTGCTTGGTGATGCCAGGGATTTCCTTGTGGAAAATTTACCGGTGCAAGTTCTCTATGCCGAAGGCAAAGCCGTGCAGGTGGAACTTCCGGCCTCGGTCAGTTTGAAAGTGGTTGAGTCAGCCGAGGGCGTCCGCGGTGATACCGCCAGCAATGTGACAAAACCGGCAAAACTCGAGACCGGCAAGACGATCAACGTCCCTCTCTTCATCAAGGAAGGCGAAACCATCAAGATCGACACCCGCACCGGCGCCTACATGGGCCGCGCGTAAGTTTCCCCTCTGTCATTCCGAGCAAAGCCGAGGAATGTCTCGCTATTTCTTCAGAAATATCTAGACATGTCTCGGTCCGCGCCGGACTGGGATATTCGCTGACATGACAAAATAATTTCATGCCGCGTCGCAGGTCCATTTCTCAGCGCCACCCTAAAAAGCCCTCACGCGTAAGGATCGTGCGCAATGTCGCGCCGATGGCGAGGCGCGTCCCGCTCCACCCGATGCCACTGACCGTGCCAACGCGCTGGGTCAAAAACATCATCGCAGTTTTTCTGTTGCCATGGTGCGCGATTCTGACCCAGACATTTTTCACCGCCTTCGCCCGGGCTACAATTCATCAGCACTTGTGGGCGGGCGCGGAATTTTGGTTCTTCTCGCTCGGTGTCGTCCTTTGGCTGATCGCGTTCGTTGGTTTGCCGCGGCCGGTCATCCTCTACGTCTTTGGCCACGAGGTGACGCATGTCCTGTGGGTTTGGCTAATGGGCGGACGTGTCAGTAAGTTTCGAGTCAGCGGCGACGGCGGCCATATCATCACCAACCGGACAAATTTCCTGATCGCGCTCGCTCCGTATTTTTTTCCGCTCTACAGCCTGCTCGCGATTCTGGTCTATGGGATCGCCAGCTTGTTCGTGAACGTCGCGCCGTACGGCCAGCTTCTCTACGCCATTCTCGGTATTACCTGGGCGTTCCATCTTACCTTCACCTGCTGGATGATTCCAAAAAACCAGACTGATCTGAGCGATCACGGAACGTTTTTTTCGCTCGTTTTCATTTATCTGATGAATCTTGTGCTTTTGAGCGGCTTGCTTGTGATTGCATCGCCGCAAATCACCTTTGCCAGTTTCGGTGAAGATGTGGTGCAGAATCTCCGAAGTTTTTCGCAATGGATCAGTGCATTGCTGAATGCGTATACGCGCGGCCATCAAGCGCCGGTGCAGTAATTGTTGGGTAATCTTCCGGCGGTCATAGACCGCCGCTACAGAAGACCGCGAACGGCAGTTGCGCCATCGCATCGGACAATTTCAGCTGCGAGTTCTCTGGCCGGAGTTCACGATTGGTGAAAACATCGCGAAGAGCAGGTAAACCAGATGGCAGAATAGCATGCGTATCCTGCCAGCGTTCGCCGACTGGCGGAAACCCAACGCGCGATGATAACCGTGGCACAATTACGACGGTTGCACGCTCTTGGTGGCGCCTGACAAAGCCGATCGCGCAGTCGGCGAATGCGCCGCCAAAATTGACCGCCTCATAATTTCCCCCGCGGAACAGCTCCGCATTGTCGCGCCGCAAATGCAAGAGCCGCTGGGTTAGATGTAACTTAATTCGACCATCGGCCCAGCATCGCATCAGATCGCCCGCGGGCACATGCTCGACCTCTTTCAACATCTCGCGCCGTCGTGCGTAATCGACCGGGCGCCGATTATCCGGATCGACCAGACTGTCATCCCAAAGTTCGGCGCCCTGATAAACATCCGGCACACCGGGCGCGGTAAATTTGATCGTGATCTGCGCCAGCGAATTGATTGCGCCGAGCCGCGCGATTTCTTCTGCCACCGGCAAAAACAAGGGCAGGAATTTATTGCGCGGGCTCGTCTCCAAAATCCTGGCGACGAAATCCACCATGGCGTTATCCCAGTTGTCGTTAGGCTGAATCCAGCTCGTATTCAGTTTTGCTTCCTTCAACGCCTTCGCCATGTAAGCCTGGATGCGGCTAACAAATTCTGGGCTGACCGATGGCGCCGGCATTCCATCAACATCGACTGGCCAGGCCCCGAGCAGAGTCTGATACAACAAGTATTCCTCTCCAGCATCAGGCGCCTCTGCGTCGTCGATTTGCTTTTTGAAGCGGCGATTGGCCGTGCGCCACTTTTGTAGCGACCGCCCCCACAGCTGCGGAATCTCCGAAATCGCGAGCATACGCGCGCGCACGTCTTCGCTGCGTTTGGTGTCGTGCGTCGAAGTTGCGAGCACACTGTCCGGCCAATCGCGGTGCCGCTGCTGGTTACGTTTATGAAATGCCTCCACGCTCAGCCCAAAGAAATTTGGCTCGCCCCCTACTTCGTTTAACGCGGCTAGCCGGTTGTAAATGTAAAAGGCCGTGTCCTCGAGTCCCTTGGCCATGATCGGGCCGGTGAATTGTTGAAACTTGAGCACGAATTCCGCGTGCGCAGCGCGTTGTTCTTCGTCGAGGTTTTCCGGAAAACGAAAGAGCAAAAGATCACGCAGAAAGTTGAATACCGATTCCTCGATCGCGGGATTGCGCCGTTTTGCCGCCGCCACCGCACGCTCGATCACCGCGCCATCCTCCGGACTCACCGGCTTTCCCGGCTCCAGATAAGTGCGATAAACGGGAAAACAGGCAATTGTCTCGCGCACCGCCCGGGCCAGCGCTTCCAAAGTGTAATCGCGAAACCAGCGATTCTGTTCCGACAACCGATCGACCATGCTGCCAAGGACGTTGACTTCGTTGGCCAGCGAAATCCGCATGACCAGCCGCTTTTTTGCATAAACCAAATGGCCGAAGTGCAGGGAATGGCCAATAAAGCGCTTGAAGATTTTCGTGATCGCGCCTTCGGCGTCGTGATCGACCAGCACGCCCGCGACTTGATTGGCAAAATCGTAGCCGGTGGTGCCGTGGACCGGCCAGTTTTTAGCGGCCGATAAAGTCCGTCAGGATGATCGATCCGCAGCCCGGCGATCGCCCCGCTGGCGACCAGTTCAAAAAGAAGTTTGTGCGCAGCGTCGAAAACCTCCGGCAGTTCAACGCGGATGGCTGCGAGATCGTTGACATCAAAAAAGCGGCGGTAATTGATTTCTTCCGCCGCCACCCGCCAAAACGCGAGCCGATAAGATTGCGCGTTCAATAATTCGTCGAGCCGATCGAAACTGCGCGGGTTGCCGACGTGGCCGTTAATCGTCTCAACTGCCTTTTCAATCGCGCGCAGCACCGGTGGCGCTTCTGCACAACGACGTTCCAGGCGTTTCTTGATAATCTCCTTCTCCCGCGCCCGCTCCTTGATGCGTTCGGGATCGGTCTCGGTCCGACGCGGCAAATATTCGAGCGCGGTAAGGATGCTCTGGAATTCCGCGTAGAAATCTTCGTCGCGGGACTCGGCCAGATTTTCCAGCGCAAGCTCCAAAATGTAGCGGTAGGTCCCCGGCGCGATTGGAAAAACGTGATCGAAATAATTCAGGGAGAATGACCCGGCATCGAAATGTATACGCAACTCGCCACGTTCGAGGACGTGACCGTATTGATCGCCGAGAATCGGAAGCAGGACTTTGTCGTGCAGATCGGTCTTGAGCGGGCGCCAATCAATATCGAAATAGGGCGCGTAGAGTGAGCTCGGACCATTTTCGAGCACATCCTGCCACCAGACATTATTTTGATCGTTAATCCCCATGTGGTTTGGGACAAAATCGACAATCTGCCCCATCCCGTGGGAACGGAGTTTCGCGATCCAGGCGTCATAATCTTTGCGCGACCCGATTGCGGCGTTGAGCTGGTTGTGATCGGTGATGTCGTATCCGTGCAGGCTCTCGGCGCCGGCCTGGAAATAGGGCGATGCGTAAGCATGACTGATCCCAAGCTGATCAAGATAAGGCACAATTTCGCGCGCCTGCCGGAAGGTGAAGTTCTTGTTGAACTGCAAGCGGTAGGTCGCGATTGGAATTTTTGGATGCTCGGCTTTCACAATGCTCTCCTCATCCTGAACGGCAACGAAGGATCTTCCGCCGCTCGATCAGGGACTCGCGAGACTATTTTCGCTCGCCTAACATCACGTCGTTTGCAATCGCGCGCTTTTTTGTTCGCGCACGAATTGTAGGGCAGGCGTGTCGCCTGCCGATTTGCGAGATGGCAACCGAAGTGGTTGCCCTAAAAGGAATCACGCGGTCACGACGAAGGGCAAAGCGACGTCTAATGAACCAATGATGAAGATGTCCAGCAGTATTTAATTGTTCGGATTTCGTCGTTCCTTCCTCATTAACGCCAGTCCGGCTCGGACCATCCGTCATTCGTCATTTCAGCGCATCACATGCGTTCGGGCACCTCGATGCCGAGCAATTTCAGCCCACGTTGCAGCACCCCTCCGGTCAAATCGCATAGCACCAGTCGCGATGAACGCGCTGGTTCTTCTGCTTTCAAAACCGGACACGCCTCGTAAAAAGCATGAAAGCTGTTCGCCAGCTCGAATAAATAGTTCGCCAGAATATTCGTCCGAAAATCATTCAGCACCTGCGGGACTATCTCAGCGAACTGGCAGAGGCATTTTGCCAAACCCAGTTCCGTCGGCTCCGCCAAAGTCACGGCGCTCTGTTGCCGTGAGCCACCAGCGCGGTCGAAGACTTGCTGTGCCGAGCTTGGATCCGCTTTGCGGAAAATCGAGCGGATCCTGACGTAAGCGTTCTGCAAGTAAGGCGCAGTGTTTCCATGCAGCGCCAACATTTTATCCCAGGAAAAAACGTAATCGGTCATCCGGTATTGCGAGAGATCAGCGTACTTGACCGCACCGATGCCGATGATTTTTGCGATCTCCTTTCGTTCCGGCTCACTCAACTCCGGGTTTTTTTCGGCGATGATTTTCTCCGCCCGCGTAATCGCTTCCTTCAGCAAATCGTGCAGTGGAACGTTTTCGCCCGAACGCGTCTTCATCAGCTTCCGGTTTTCACCAAGAACGTTGCCAAACGGAATGTGCCGGAAATCGGCCTTCTCTCCTTCGCGTCGTGCAATCTCGAAAATCTGTTTGAAGTGCAGCGTCTGGGGCGCGCCGACCACGTACCAAAGAGTGTCGCGTTTCAGGTCATTGATCCGATAATCAACTGTCGCAATGTCGCTGGTCGCGTAATTGAATCCGCCGTCGCTCTTGCGAATGATCGCGGGCTTTTCCGCCAGTTCAGGAATATCCCGAAAGAAAACGCAGACCGCGCCTTCGCTGATCTCAGCCAGGCCTTTTTTGAGCAATCGATCAACCACGCCGGGTAGCCGGTCGTTATAAAAACTCTCGCCGCGGACGATGTCGTAATGAACGTCGAGTAACTTATATGCTTTTGAAAATTCCTGCAGCGAAAGACCGACACATTGTTTCCAGATCGCGAAATTTTCCGGATCGCCGGCCTGCAATTTCACGAGCTCGGCGCGCACGGCCTCCCGCACCGTTTCATCCTTGGTTGCGCGCTCGTTTGTCTCCTTGTAAATCCGAACCAGCTCGGCAATTGGATCGCGTTTCAGTGACTCCCGATCGAGCAGATTTTTCCAACCCCAGATCACCATCCCGAACTGGGTTCCCCAATCGCCAACGTGATTATCCCGAATAACGTCGTGCCCGAGGAACTCTGCGATGCGCGCCAGGGCATCGCCTAAAAAGGTGCTGCGAATGTGACCAACATGCATCGGCTTAGCCACATTGGGCGAGCCAAAATCGACCACGATTTTTTTTGGTGACGAATCGGTCGCCACACCGAGTCGTTCGTCATGGAGCAACTCCGCAATTCTCTTCTCAACCGCCTCTCGCTTCAGGGTAAAGTTGATGAAACCGGCGCCCGCGACACTCGGCGGCTCGGAAATTCCTGCGACGTCGAGTTTGCTGACGATGCGCTCCGCTATCTTGGGCGGATTCTCGCCGCGCTGTTTCGCCAGCACCATCGCGGCGTTGCTTTGGTAATCGCCAAACCGCGGATCGGTCGTCGGCGTAACTTCCCCGGCGAACGGCAATCCCGCCGACGAAAGTGCATCCGAAAGCTTCCGCGTAAGTTGCGCCTGAAATGTCTCCATCGCGTGTGATTGTAGGCTGGGAGGAACTACTTCCAAGTCGCTTGGGTCTCAAACCCCAATCACGCGGATGACACGGATTTTCGCGGAGAGACGCGCTTTGATGCCCATCGGGCTCAGACCGCGTCCAGGACATGCGGAAGCATATCCTCCGCCACGTCCGGTCAGTTACGCCGTCGCCTGGGCCCGGGCGCGGAAGATTGACATAATCTCGTCGGCGGAAGTGGCGTTGGCGAGTTGATCGCGCACGCTGCGATCGTTCAAGAATTTTGCGATGGAAGCGAGGGTGCGGAGATGGGTCTGAAATTGATTTTTGGGAACAATAAAAAGGACAACGAACTTCACGGGCGCGTTATCGAGCGCATCGAACTCGATCCCGTTACTGGAGCGGCCAAAAGCAGCCACTACTTTGTCTAGTCGGTCCGATGAACAATGCGGAATGGCAATGCCGAAGCCGATGCCGGTGCTCATGGTTTCCTCGCGCTGCTTGAGCGAGGCCAGAATTCCGTCGCGATCTTCCGGTTTAATTTGACTGCGCACCACCAGTAAATCCATCAGCTCGACGATGGCGTCCCAGCGTTCGGTCGCCTTCATTTCAGGGATAATCTGATCAGCAGAGAGAAGTTCAGCCAGCGACATGCAGATCCCCAGTGGGGCGAGAAGCTTATCGTGGGGCCTTAGGATGACAAGCGCGATTTGGTGACAAAAAAGGACAGGGATTTACAGGATCGTGCCGGATTGTAGAGGAGCTGCATCCAAGACGAGGAATTCTATCTCACCTCTGGCAGGGCGTATCCGCTGCGCAGGCGGTTGATTGCAAGGCATTTCGTTAAACTGACGGATCTCACGGAAGGACGACCTCGCCATCTATATATATGTTTACCTCGACCATCTTTCATTAACATCCTGCTTCAGCTGGGTGTAAATAGACCGGCGAAGCCAAACCGCGATGCACCTCGCTGAAGCGAGGTGGCAATGAAAAAGGATAGATCACGCTGACGCCAGATATATACTCGCGCGTCCCGGAGTGTACCCCCCCATTCCAATCCTGTTAATCCTGTCAGTCCTGCCTAATCAGGGCTCCCGCACCTTGTAATTCAGGCGGCGCGACAGCAACCAGCGCACACCGAACATGTCGATCGTGGCGCGGATCGCGCGATTACCCAGGCCGTATTTGCTTCGGCCAAAACGGCGAGGGCGATGATTTACTGGGATTTCAACCAACCGATATCCCGCACCTTTCACCAGCGCCGGGATGAAACGGTGCATGCCCTTGAACGGAACCAGCGCCACAATGCAAGCGCGCCGCATTGCCTTCAGCGTGCAACCAGTATCGCGCACGCCGTCGCGCGTGAACCGGCTGCGCACGAAATTCGCGATCCGGCTGGTGAGACGCTTGACCACGGTATCTTTGCGTTGCGCCCGATACCCGCAAACCAGATCAGCGCCGCGCGAAATTTCCGCGAGCAAGCGCAAGATATCGGCAGGATCATTTTGTAAATCGCCATCAATCAAGACCGCGATCTCGCTGCGCACCGCCTGCAAACCAGCGAAAATCGCCGCGCTTTGGCCGGCATTTTTTTCAAAACGCAGAACTCGAATCCGCGGATCGGGCATGATGCGCGAGACCGTTTCGTCCCATGAACCGTCGTCGACAAAAATGATTTCGAAATCGAGACCAGTGAGCGCGTCAGTCAATTCGCGCTGCAAAATCGAGACGTTCTCTTCTTCGTTATAGAGCGGAACAACCACCGAGACGTTGCTCATAACGGCAGTGTTCGATAATGCAGGCAAACATAAACGTCCCAGCTGCGAATGACCCTTCCCAAGTGATCGACTTCGATCCGGGCGACGCGCTCTGCCCAGGAAAATCCTCGCTGAATATTATGCGGAACATTTTTCCGGCCGGCATCCTGAATATAAAGAGCGCTGCGTCCCTGAAACAAATTAACCCCACCTTCTTCGGTATACGTCTGCTCTTCCGGATTGGGCGCGCCGCGCGGGCGCTCGACAAATTCATCATAACGCGGCCAGAACGAAAATTGATTCACCACGTCCTGCGACTCGACGATATAACAGGGCGGATGGCCTGGATCTTCCCTGCGTTTTTCATGCAAATAGAACGAAATCTCAGAGGCACGATCGCGTTCGTCCGCGATCAGGAAAAATTTCTCCTCGGTTTCACGTTCGAACTCAACCCGAAAAGTCTCGAGAGCAAGCGTGGCACTTTTCCAGCCGCGCCATCCATCGGACGGGTCGCGTCGCTTAATTTCAATGCCGACGCTCCGCAGCATATCGCTATCGAGGGCGAGCATGCTCATCAGTATTCCGAGCCCGAGCGCGCAACCGCCCAGAACTCGCCAGACCGGTTTCGCTTGCAGACGCGGCTGCCAGTAAGCGACTGCCAGTAAGGCAAAACCGGGGAAAATGAGCGCATCCCAGTTCGGCGCCGCCGCTTTATTGAAGGAAAGCAGCGCATAAAACGCGAAGACGGGCAGCCCGAACCACATTAAGAAAAGGCGACGCGGTTGCTGCTGCGCGCGTTTCCAAACCGCAATCACGGCGATGGCGACCCCGAGAAAAAGCAGCGGCGAATAGGGAAGAAAATGTTCCCCAATAAACTTGAGGAATTCCAGTGGGTGAAAGCCGAGACTTTGAGCCACTCCGCCACGTGATTTCAGATGTCCAATCGTCACCCAGGCATGCTGCTGGTTCCATCGCAGCGGAGGGACGCAAAACGCCGCGAAAATAAGTAGCATCAGATAAAAACCGGGCCGCCGGAATTCTACCCGCAATTTTGGAATGAGAGCGAGGATTACGATGATGGAGAGCAGCTGGAATACGTTCGTGTATTTGCAGAGAAACCCGAGACCAATGAGCGCACCGGTCAACGGCCAGGCCCACGAAAACTTCGGGCTCGTCTCGACTACGCGCCAGAAAGAAAACATGGCCGCGACCCAAAAGAAGAGTGAGAGCGGATCGATCGTCATTACGAACGATCCAATGTTAAAAATCGGTGTGGCATTTAACCCGATCACAGCCCAAAGCGCGGTCTGGGCATTGAACATCCGGCGTCCCAAATAAAACAGCAGCAGGCTCGTGCCGGCACCGAGCAGCGGGCTAAAAAAGCGGACGCCAAACTCGTTGTCGCCGAAAATCATGGTACTGGCGCGAATGGCAAACGCAACGCCGGGACCTTTGCTGAAGTAAGCCGGCTCGAGTCGCTGCGACCACATCCAATAATGCGCCTCGTCGAATTCGAGATCGGTCGTGCCCAGCAAGGTCAGGCGCAACGACGTGATCGCGATGATAAAAAACCACACCGCACGCTCGATTTTCATGAAGCCGCAGAAGGGATTAGTCGAGGATGACGCGCCACGATTTCAGGCAGCCGACGGGAAATAATTTTTTGCCACATTAATTCGCATAGGGCGAGAATGAGAAGGGTTTCGCCGGTCGCGAGGAAAATGGTGGCGAAGACGTCGCTCGGCCAATGTGCGCCGAGATAAATTCGCGAGTAAGCTACGGCTGCTGCGATAATCCAATAAAGTTTGCCCCAGCGCCGGTAAAAAATCGTGCAACAAAGCGCGATCACGGTGTTGTTATTGGTGTGGCCGGATGGAAATGAAGCGCCGGAGCGGGCGCGTTCGGCTTCGGTAGAAAGACGGATGATTGGTTTCGTGAAAACGGTCAGAATCTTGGGACGAGTTCTCTCCAGTTCGATCATGCGCACGGTCTGCAACTGCTTCGGACGGGGTCGCTCGATGGCGTGCTTGAGCGGGTCGACCGCGGCATTGGACAGGGCAAGCGCGAGGGTGGTGCAAAAGACAAATGCGCGCCCGCGAAAACCGCCGAAGATGAGGAAGGCAATGGCTGCGATGATGAAGAACGGCGTCCAGATATCGGAATAACTAATCGCCGGCATGAACAAATCGAAAACGGGATTCGTCCATTGCTCGTTAATTAAATGAAAAATCTTCTCGTCCATTCAATCGCGCCGGCGCGCTGCGAAACTAAAAGCGCACGGCGAACGAAACAAGCTACTCTCGTCGCCGCTCTTTTTCTCTCGCTCCATGCGACTTGGGGACAAAATTTTCCCGACGCCGATGAGCTACTGGCGAACGCGCGCCTGCGTCAATCCCAACAACAGATCGATTTGCAGGGGCAACTGCGGCAGGAGGCAAAGATTGTGCCGTTCCATCTGGTCCAAAATGGGCCAATCATTCGCTACATTTTCAATAATCCGGATGAAACCTTGCAATTGCGGATCGGAGACAAAGATTCGCGGCTGGTTGAAATTAACCGCTCCGGCTCGGAAAAAATCACCCGCTTGAATGAGGCGGTCCGCGGCACCGCCATTACATATGAAGACCTGGCGCTAAAATTTCTCTACTGGCCGAACGCTCGCGTTACCGGCTCCGATTTCATCCGCACTCGTAACTGCTGGAAGGTGCAACTGCAGTCCCCCACTCGCGATCCCCAATACGGCTCGATTCTCTTGTGGGTCGACAAGGATAGCGGTGCGCTCATGCGCATGGAGGGATACGATTCCGCAGGAAAATTAATCAAGCGCTTCGAGGTCGTTTCCGCGCAGAAAATCGAAGAACGCTGGTATCTAAAACAAATGCGCGTGGAAAAGATAGATCCGCAATCCGGGCGAGTCATGGCGCGGACCTATCTGGAAATAAAAAGGTAGGGGCTTCACCCGAACCGATCCGAGCCGGATTGGCGTTTGCGCGCGATTGAGTCAATCGCCCTTACCATCATCTGTCGCTGCCAGTCCGGCTCGGACTTGCCTGAAGCCAATCTTGGGCTAAACAAAACGTCCCCTATGACAAGAAATCTGATGCTGGCGCTTTCCTTTTGCCTGGCGATCGGGACAACGGCTTCAGCACAAAACGTTGCCCCGATTGTTGCCGCACCGATCGCGGCATTTACGGAATATGCAGGAGCTCCAGCGCGCTCGATTGATCTAACACCGGTGTTTAGCGATCCTGATGCCTCGACCGCCGTGCAGCTGAGTGTGTTGCTTCCTTCAAGCACGGGCATTTTCAATATTGCGCTGGACGGACAACACAAACCAAACACCGTCGCAAATTTTCTGAATTACGTGAATTCTGGCCGGTATTTCATGACTGACCCGACGACCCACACGCTCGCCTCGAGTTTTGTCCATCGTTCGGTTTCCGGCTTCGTCGTGCAAGGTGGCGGATTCATCGGCACGGTCGATCCGGCAAATCCGAACAACGCTCGACCGACCGCGGTAACGACTTTCCCAGCTATTCAAAACGAGCCGGGCATTTCGAACAAGTTAGGCACCATCGCGATGGCAAAGCTCGCGGACAACCCGAATAGCGCGACCAGCCAGTGGTTTATTAATCTGGCGAACAATGGAGGGCCGCCGGCGGATCTCGACACGCAAAACGGTGGGTTCACCGTTTTTGGCCACGTCACAGGGAATGGGATGACAACTGTGAACGCGATCGCAGCCCTGCCGACTTACAACCTCGGTTCCCCTTTCGATTCCTTGCCTCTGCGCAATTACACAAGTCCAAACCCGATCAAAGTCACGAATTTGGTTTCAATTAGTGCGATTACGATAATCTCACCGCTTACCTTCACCGCTATCAGCGATAACGAGGCCGTCGCAACGGCGACGATTAGCGGGAAGAGCCTTCTCGTCACCGGACTCCAACCGGGTACAGCCCACATCACGGCTAAAGCGACTGATCTCGATGGTGCGTTCGTGAGCCAGACCTTTAACGTCATGGTGACGACAGGCCCGGCCCGGCTCGCCAACATCTCGACCCGCGCGCAAGTCGGCACCAGCGACGTTCTCATCGGCGGATTTATTGTTAGCGGCAGTGGTTCAAAGCGAATTCTGATTCGGAGCCTTGGCCCATCGCTTATCTCCCTTGGGGTGACGAATGCATTGTTGAATCCGACACTTGAGTTGCACGCCCAGGACGGCACGCTCCTTTTCAGCAATGACAACTGGACCACGGCGCCGAACAAACAGGAAATCAGCGATACCGGGCGCGCCCCGAGTTCTTCCCAGGAACCTGCCATCCTCACCACGCTCGCTCCCGGAAAGTACACCGCCATCGTTCGCGGCGTTGGCAACACTACCGGTGTCGCTTTAGTAGAAATCTACGATCAGGATAGTGGCCCAGGCCCGCTCCTGGCGAATCTATCAACTCGAGCGGACGTCGCCACCGGACCCAATGTCATGATCGGCGGAGTAATCGTGACCAGCAACAAGACGTTTGTCGTGCGTGCGTTGGGGCCGACGCTTACTAAATTTGGGCTGGCAAACGTGCTCCCTGATCCGGCTTTGGAATTGCGCAACGCTCAGGGGGCGCTGGTTGATTCTAACGACAATTGGCAAACCAGTCCGCAGAAAACACAAATTCACGCGAGCGGGGTTGCCCCGCCTAATCCAGCTGAGCCCGCTGTCTATGTCTCTCTTCCGGCGGGGAATTTCACTGCGATTGTCCACGGAGTTGGTGCTACCCCCACTGGAACTGCCTTGGTCGAGGTCTATCCACAATAGCGCGCTGGCACGGCCGCGCTGCAAAACCTAACTCGGCTCGACGCCGGTATCCTCATCCGCGGCCTGCACAATTTGCGCGAAACTCCGCGCGTCCAAACTGGCGCCGCCCACCAGCGCCCCGTCAATGTCAGGCTGCGACATCAGCGCTCGGGCGTTGTCCACCTTCACGCTGCCGCCATATTGAATTCGAATGCGACCAGCCGTTGTCGCATCCGACAACTTGGCCAGGGTATCGCGAATAAATGCATGCGCCTCCTGCGCCTGTTGCGGGGTGGCGTTGCGGCCGGTGCCAATCGCCCACACCGGTTCGTAAGCAATCACAATTTCCTGGAAATCTTTTCTTTTAAGGCCAGCCAGGCTGCCGTGTAACTGCAGCGACAGAATTTTTTCCACACTTCCTCTCTCGCGTTGTTCCAGCGTTTCGCCCACACAAACAATCGGCCGCAACGTTGCTTCCAGCGCCGCGCGTACCTTGCGATTCACGATCTCGTCCGTTTCGCCAAAGATTTGGCGCCGCTCGCTGTGACCGAGCACGACGTAGCGCACAAACAAATCGCGCAACATCGGTGCGGAAATTTCGCCGGTGAACGCACCGCTGTGTTCCCAAAACATGTTCTGCGCGCCGACCTTGATGTTCTGCGCTTTTCCCAACGACTCGGCCACTTTCGCAATGGCAGTGAACGGCGGCACAATCACCACTTCCACCGCCGACATGTCGCCGATCTCCAGCAGCAAATCTTTGACGAACTCGGCCGCCTCGGCCTGCAGCATGTTCATCTTCCAATTGGCAGCGACGATTTTTTTCCTCATAAAATTTTGGACAGGATTAACAGGATTCAAAAAAACTTAATCCTGTGAATCCTGTCTAGCTTTTCTCGCTCAGCGCTGCCACGCCTGGAAGTTCTTTCCCTTCCAATAGCTCGAGACTCGCGCCACCGCCGGTCGAGATAAAAGTCATCTTATCGGCCACGCCGGCTTGTTTAACCGCGGTCACCGAATCGCCGCCACCAATAATCGTTGTTGCGTTCGATTGCGCCAGCGCACGCGCAATCGCAAATGTGCCCTTCGCAAAATCGGGAATCTCAAAAACTCCCGGCGGACCGTTCCACAAAATCGTTTTGGCAATGGCGATTTCGCCCGTAAAACGCGCGATTGTTTCCGGCCCGGCATCGAGATTTTGCCAGCCATCGGGAATTCCGTGCTCCGGCGTCAACGTTCCGGATTCCCGGCTAGGCGCACCCGCCTTGACTTCCTGCGCAATGATGGCGTCGGCCGGCAAGACCAGCTTTACACCCTTCTCTTTCGCGAGCGCCAGAAGTTCGTTGGCCAGATCGATCTTGTCGGCCTCAACCCGACTGGCGCCGATCGGGATTCCCTGCGCCTTGAAAAATGTGTTCGCCATCGCCCCGCAAATCAAAATCGTGTCGGCCTTTTCCATCAACGCCTTCAGTACTCCAATTTTATCCGACACTTTGGCGCCGCCCATGATGACGACGAACGGTTTGCCTGGCCGATCGAGTTCTTCATGCAAATAACGAAGCTCCTTTTCCATCAGGAAACCGATCGCCGCCGTGGAAATAAACTTCGTGATCCCGGCGGTGCTGGCATGCGCACGATGCGCCGCACCAAAAGCGTCGTTCACATAAAGATCGCCCAGCTTCGCCAGCGCCTTCGCAAATTCTGGATCGTTCGCTTCTTCTTCCGGCTGGAAACGCACATTCTCCAGCAAGGCCACGTCGCCTTCTTTCATGTGCGCAATAATTTCTTCCGGAATCTTGCCGATGGTGTCGTGACTAAAGATGACGGGATGATTGATCAGCGTGTGCAAGTAGTCGCCAATTGGACGAAGCGAATATTTTTCGACGGGCTTGCCTTTCGGCCGGCCGAAGTGCGACATCAAAATCGTTTTCGCGCCGTGCTCCCGCAGCCAGTTGATCGTCGGCAACGCCTCGCGGATGCGGGTATCATCCGTGATCACAATCTTCCCGTCGCGTTCTTCCACCGGCACATTGAAATCCACCCGCACCAGGACGCGTTTCCCGCGCACCTTGAGGTCGCGAATGGAGAGCTTTGGCATAAAACAGGATTAACAAGATTGTGCAGGATTTCTTTCAAACGGGGCGCGGCACATCTTCATCCGGTTAATCCCGATCCTGTCTAACTACTTCGCCAGCATTTCCAGCAGTTCGACGCAGCGATTGCTGTAGCCCCACTCGTTGTCGTACCAGCCCACCACCTTTACAAAACGATTGCCAAGCATGAGCGTGAGTTTGCTGTCGAAAATGCAGGAATGCGGATTGCCTAGGATGTCCGCCGACACCAGCGGTTCGTCGCTGTACTCCAGCACGCCTTTGTAGCTCTTGTCGGAGGATGCTTCTTTGAACGCCGCGTTAATTGCATCCACCGTCGCATCCTTCTCCAGCACGGCAGTGAAATCCGTCACCGAACCGTCCGGCGTTGGAACTCGGAACGCGCCGCCGTTTAATTTCCCCTTCAATTCGGGGATCACCTCGCCGATCGCTTTCGCCGCGCCCGTGCTCGAAGGAATAATGCTGATCGCGGCTGCGCGGGCTCGCCGCAGATCTTCATGCGGGAAATCGAGAATGCGCTGGTCGTTGGTGTAGCTGTGGATCGTGCTCATAAACCCGTGTTGTACTCCAAACTTCTGGAGCAACACCTTCGCCAGCGGGGCGAGGCAATTCGTCGTGCAACTGGCGTTAGAAACTATGGTGTCTTTCGCCGGGTCGTAAATGTCATCGTTGATCCCGATGCAAATGGTGGCGTCGGGGTTTTTCGCCGGCGCGCTAATGAGCACCCGTTTCGCGCCCGCCTTACTAATATGCAGTTCGGCCTTGTCTCGGCTGGTGAAAAACCCGGTCGATTCCAACACCACGTCGACGCCCAAATCTTTCCACGGCAGATTCGCCGGATCGCGTTCCTTTAGAATCCGGATCTTGTGCCCACGCACAACGATGTTTTGATCATCGTAACTAATCTCGCCCTCGAATTTCCCGTGGACCGAGTCCCATTTTAGTAAATGCGCCAGTGTCCGGGTATCGGTCAGATCATTGATCGCGCGGACCCGCTTGACGTCGCTTTGTGACATGGCGCGAAGAACGTTGCGTCCAATGCGCCCGAAGCCGTTAATGCCGTAGTTTGCCATAATAAAACATTTTCAGGGTTAACGATTTCCGAGAATGTCGGAATCGAGTGAGCGCAGAAAGTAGAATGCGGAAACGGCCGAAGCAATGGCTAAGTGGAGCAGCGATGCTGCTTTCTTTGTGGTGCTGCCAGATTGGCTGCGCCCGTCCCACTGATCCCCCGCAAATGAAAACGATACTCGTGTTTGGCGACAGCTTGTCGGCCGGTCTCGGGATTAATCCACGCGAAGCCTGGCCGATGTTGTTGCTCGATAAGCTCCGTCCGATCAGTTTCCATTTTCGGGTGACCAATGCCAGCGCCAGCGGTAGCACCACCGAAGACGGGCTGCACCGTCTCCCGCGGCACCTCCAGCGCCCGATCGATATTTTTGTTCTCGAACTTGGAATTAACGACGCCTGGCACGGCGTTCCCGTCGAACAGATTCGCGCCAACCTGCAATCGATCATCGCTCAGGTTAAAGCGCGCAATCCGAATGTGACTTTGGTGATTGTGGGAATGCAGTTTCCGCTGGCGTCGTCCGACGTCGATTACATGACGATGTTCGGGAAAATGTTCGGCGAACTGGCCGAGAAAAATCACGCCGCACTCGTCCCGTACTTATTAGATGGGGTGGCCGGAAGTCCCGAATTGAATCTGGCCGATCGCATCCATCCCAACGCCGCCGGCCACAAAATCCTCCTCGAAAACGTGTGGCGCATCCTCGAACCCATCGCCCGCGACGCGGCAGCCAGATAACACCGGTGGCGCGCGCCCTGGAGGGGCGAGCTCCGCGAGCCCTTGTCCTTTTCTGGGGAGCGCAGGCTGCTAGCCTGCAAGTCTCGGCAGCTTGCCTAGACAGTGTTTGGATAGCTTTGCTCAGGTGATGGCATCAGATGTTGCAGGCAGGCTGCCGGCAACTGCAGGCTAGCAGCCTGCGCTCCCCAATCCGCCAAGCAGGTTGCAAGCAACGCTGAAGACAATTGCGAACACGATCTTGTGCGTAAATTTTCTGTGCGTAAACTTTATCGATGGTCCAACCGCTCAACCCACATCATCTCGACCCGGCTGACCCGCACAATCTTCAGGACGCCGACAAACCCGTTTTGGAACGAATTGCCATCGCAACCGAAGGCGAAGATTGCGACGAATGCGTTCGCAAATTGCGAGCACCGCTCATGAAAATTCCGGGCGTGTGCGATGTACGAGTGGATACCAAACGTGAACGCGTAATCGTCACATTTGACGCCCGAAAAACGCATGCACCCGATCTGCACGACGCCATTTTACAAAGCGGCTACAAGCCCGGCGCGTTTGCAGATTAGGAGATCGCGCGCGTAGCGTTAATCCGGCTCGGATCCGCCAGTCCGGCTCGGACATACCGCTGGCTGCTGCTGCGTCAGACAATGAAACGTGCCCATTCCCCAGATTAATTCTCGGCAATCGATCCCGACCACTTTCCGATTCGGAAATAATTTCTGCAGCGTCTCGCGCGCCCGTTCATCCATCGGATCTGCAAAGGTCGGCAGTAAAACGCGCGTGTTCGCGATATAGAAATTCGCGTAGCTCGCCGGCAAAACCAAATCTTCGCGCACGATCCGCTTCGGCATCGGCAGCTCGAAAATTTCCAGCGGTTTCCCATCGATTTTCATGGCGCGCAGCCGTTCCAGATTTTCCTGCAACGCATCGTAGTTCGGACTATCACGATTCTTCTCCACTACCGTCGCGACCGCGTGCTCACTCACAAACCGCGCCAGATCATCGATGTGACCATCGGTATCGTCGCCTTCAATCCCGTCGCCGAGCCAGAGAATCTCACGCACGCCCAGAAAATCGCGCAACCGTTGTTCGATTTGTTCGCGTGTCAGTTCCGGATTCCGATTTTTATTGAGCAGACACGATTCACTCGTAAGCAAAGCGCCCGCGCCGTTCACATCAATCGAGCCGCCTTCCAAAATCATGCGCGGATAAAAAACCGGCACCTCCAGGATCTCGCCGACACGTGTAGGCGCCACTTCATCGAGATCGCACGGCGGATATTTCCCGCCCCAGGCGTTGTAATCCCAGTCCACGACCGCCAGACGCGGCTGTTTATTTCTCGTTAGGAAAATGGGACCATGATCGCGGCACCACGGTTCGTTTGTCGGAATCCGGTGAAATGTGATCTGCGAGTGATCAAGATCACGCAGCACTTCCATCGCCTCTGCTTCGTGCGCGCCGTTCCAAACATTGATGCAGACCCGTTCCGAGTCCGAGCCGGACCGGCGATTGATCAGCGCCGCAACCAGCGCACGAATCGCCGGCATCACCCGGTCGAACGATCCCGGAAAACTGATTCCCTCTCGTCGGGGCCACGACAGCCAGGTCGCTTCATGCCGCTCCCATTCCGCCGGCATCCGATAACCGAGCTCGGCCGGAGTCTGTTCTGTCATGTCGCGATAACAGCATCGATTTGCTCTCCGAGCAATCGCGCTCGCAACATTGATTGTAGGGCAAGCGCTCCCGCTTGCCGGATTTCAAAACGGCAGGCAGGAATGCCTGCCCTACAATTCGTCTGTCGTTCCTGGATCTTTCATTCTCGGTAGGCAGGCGGCTAGCCTGTACTCCCGTGTCCGGTGCGCACTCGCGCTCGCTAATTTCCCCTAATGACGTAAATTTGCCCCGATCTTAAATGGAAAAACCGGGTGAAACCGCCGGCACGGTCTTAGTTGCAGTGTCGGGCGGCAAGGGGTTGGTTTCAAAGCTAAAGAAGCACGGCATTCACGCCCTCGCTTGCAAGAATCTCGCCGAACTAAGTAGGCGCTTCGATGATTACACCGACGCCATCATCCTCGCCGAACAAACCTTGCCCCGACCAAATCCTCTTCGCCGGGTTCTGGCGGCGCAACCACCCTGGTCCGATGTCTCGCTGATTCTTCTCTCAAAGCCGCGCCGCAAAGGAAAGAAGGCGAGCCAGCTTCCGCTTGAGAGCCTTGGCGATGCCAACGTCACCGCCCTGCCGACTCCGTTGCGAATAGTCGCGCTTTTGTCAGCATTGCAAGCAGCTGCGCGAACACGTCAGCATCAACGCGCAGTCCGTGATTTACTCGTCCAACGCGAAGCCGCGCTTACCAGTATTAGCGACGCTTTCTCCATTCTTGATCGCGATTGGCGCTACACCTACGTGAACGACCGCGTCCTGGAACTCACCGGAAAGCGGAGAGAAGAACTGATTGGCCACGTGATCTGGGAAATTTTTCCCGAAGCGGTCGGAAGCGAATTCTATCAGCGCTGTCATCGCGCCATGGAAACGCAGCTCCCGGATCAATTCGAAGTCTTTTACCGGCCGTGGGGCCGCTGGGTTGATACTCGCATTTACCCGAGGAGGGATGGCCTCGCCATTTATCGCGCAGATATCAGCGACCGCATGGAGCAACAAAAACGGTTGCGCGAAAATGAACAACGCCTCTACGTCGCAGAAGAACGCATCCGTCTCGCCCTGGAAGCGGCCGATGTCGGTACATTCGACCATTATCCGACTGCTGGCGTGATTCGCTGGTCCGACCGTTGCAATGAATTATTCGGACTGGCCGCCGGCACCAAACCCGGGTACGCCACCTACCTCGAAGCCATTCATCCGGACGATCGCCACATCATTCACGAAGCCATGCGCGAAGTTTTGAGCCCGGGCAGCAGCGGCCACTATGAAATCCAATATCGAGCCATCCGCATGAATGATTCCGGGGAATGCTGGCTCGAGGAAAAGGGGCGCGTCCTTCTCGATGACGCCGGACGTCCGGCGCGATTCCTTGGCACCATTCGCGACATCACCCAACGCAAACAGGCCGAAGACGCACTCAAAAAAGCGAAACAGGATGCGGAGGACGCGAACCGCGCAAAGGACCAGTTCCTTGCCATGCTGTCGCACGAGTTGCGCACCCCACTCACGCCCGTGCTCATGACCATCGCTTCCCTCCAGCGCAGGTTCGACATTCCCGATAATGCCCGTCGCGACCTCGACGTCCTCCGGCGCAATGTCGAGCTCGAAGCCTTGCTCATCGATGATCTGCTCGATCTCACCCGCATCGCGCACGGCAAACTCGAGTTGCGCAACGATGCCATCGACGTCCACGCTGCTCTCACTTACGCGCTCGGAGTTTCCGCCAGCGATTTAAACGAGAAACAAATCAATCTTGGGCAGGATTTTGCTGCCAAAGAACATCATTGCTGGGCCGATGCTGCGCGTTTGCAGCAGGTTTTTTGGAACATCATCAAGAACGCGGTCAAATTTACGCCGGCGCGCGGCGAGCTCCGCATCAGCACACGTAACGACGCCGGTCATAACATCATCATCGATTTCACCGATACCGGCATCGGCATTACTTCCGAATTGCAGCCGCACATTTTCGAAGCGTTCGAGCAAGGCGGCAAAGGCGTGACCAACCGCTACGGCGGGCTCGGTCTCGGCCTCGCCATTTCCAAACGCGTCATCGATTTGCATGGCGGAAAAATTTCCGTGCACAGCGAAGGCCAGGGCAAGGGGGCAACCTTCACCATCAAACTCAAAGCCATGGAGACATCGTTGCTCGAAGGTCCGACTTACCCGCTCGATTACGACGGCACGGGCATGCCCAGCGCCGACATTTTGTTGGTCGAAGATCATGAGGACACTGCGCGAGCCTTGCGACGGATGCTCGAAAATGCCGGGTATCAGGTCGGCTACGCATCGACTCTCGCCAGTGCGCGTGATCTCGCAGCCAAACGCCGCTTTCAATTGGTAATCAGCGATCTCGGTTTACCCGATGGCAGTGGCTTGGATTTGATGAATCAGTTGCGTCACTCTGGTCAGGTAAATGGAATCGCGCTTAGCGGATTCGGATCCGAGGGCGACGTCGCCGCCGCCAAAGCCGCCGGGTTCACCGCGCATTTCACCAAGCCGGTCGATTGGGAGCGACTGCGTTACACCATCCGCCGCCTCCTCAACGGTCGGCGAACATAGGCCTCTCGGCCTGTGCGCCCGCGGACATTCTATCTGCTGTCGCGTCCCATTCATTCCGGGTAGCGCACGCGTCTCGCGTGTTACGCCAGTCCGGCTCGGACTTTCGGCCAACGGGCTTCTTGCCCGTTGCTCCGAATCTTACGAAGGGGCGAGCTCTGCGAGCCCGCGTCTTGTTCGGGGAGCGCGGGCTGCTAGCCCGCAGTTGCCGGCAGCGTGCCGACAACAGTCGATGCGATCACCTTGAGCGATCTGTCCCAACATAGTCTCGGCAAGCTGCCGAGACTTGCAGGCTAGCAGCCTGCGCTCCCCAATCGCCAGTCCGGTCGAAGACTGGCCGTGGAGAGCTCGTACAAAAAAAACGTTCACCGGGTCGATTTCGCGTATCAGGCGGATTATTGAATCCGTCCGGTGGGGCGCGTAACCGACCCAGGAACAAGTCCGTTCTCGCACAAAAGAAAAACGAACTCAACAAAGATTTCGCACGCCGCGCCAAATTCGCGTCGCTTCGATTTAAAAAAATAATAATTGCAGCGAGGGTGGGATCGGCCGCTGAAGACGGTTGAGAGCGATTAGTTGAGGGTTGAGGGCCGACTGGATTCTCGATGTTGTAGAGGCGCTCTGCCAAGCGCCTGCATCGATCCATGATTCACATTAACTCATGCTCCTGCTCCTGCTCATGCTGTAGCGGCTGTCTATTTATCGCGCCGTAGTCTCGGCGAAGGCGAATGACCGCCGGAGACCATTCATCCATACACGGATCACTGATCACACTCGTTTCCCTTACTCCATTGCTCCATCACTCCTCTCTTCAACATTGGACGTTGGACGTTTGGTTTGATTTCTCCCCTTTAACCCTCCAACGCTTTAACTCTTCAACGCTTCAACTCTCAACGCTTTAATGGTTCTCCTTCTTCCCCCTTCTACTCCCATTTCATGAAGAGGCAGCGGACAGAATGTCCGCGTCTGCGCAGAGCTGCAACGGATGCGAAGCAACGGCCAGGCTTTCAATCTGCGCGCTACCCCTTTGACGCTTCGCTGATAACGGATAACTGATAACTCGGCGCCTAATGCCGTCACTATGCCAAAAAAACGTCGGCGCACCTCTCGTAAATCTCCCTCTGTAGCCGCGGTCGCTGGCCGCGGCTCTGCTGGCGCCGTTCGGACCCGAAAAATCAAGCGCTACGGCTGGATCCCCGACATCCCCGATCAACGCGACTTC
Organism: Verrucomicrobiota bacterium; assembly: GCA_003219175.1. Taxonomy (GTDB): domain Bacteria; phylum Verrucomicrobiota; class Verrucomicrobiia; order Chthoniobacterales; family UBA10450; genus AV69. The sequence continues at coordinate 35,480 of QHPU01000067.1, forward strand.
CTTTACGCCGCGCCACCCGCCTTCCTTCGCGCACTCCCGCCCAAGGTCGATCTGCGCGCAAAATGCCCGCGCGTTTACGACCAAGGTCAATTGGGCTCTTGCACCGCCAACGCCATCGGCGGCGCGATCGAGTTCGACCAGATGAAAGAGCAGCTCCCGCAAATCTTCATTCCTTCACGCCTCTTCATCTACTACAACGAGCGCGTCATCGAAGGCACTGTCGACTCCGATTCCGGCGCCATGCTCCGTGACGGGATCAAGACGGTGGCCAAACAAGGCGCCTGTCCCGAGCCGATGTGGCCGTACCTTATTAATAAGTTCAAAACCAAACCGTCAGCTGCTTGTTATACCGAGGCGGCAAAACACACCGCCGTAAGTTATCAGCGGCTGGTTCAATCCCTCTCCCAAATGCAAGGCTGCCTCGCCTCCGGTTATCCGTTCGTGTTCGGGTTCACGGTCTACGAAAGCTTCGAGACTGACGTTGTCGCGCGCACCGGTCACGCGCCCATGCCGGAATCCGGCGAAGTCGTCCTTGGCGGACACGCCGTCTGCGCCGTCGGCTACAATATGGCTCGGCGCTGGTTCCTCTGCCGAAACAGCTGGGGATTAAAATGGGGAATGAAAGGCTACTTCACCATCCCCTTTGCTTACCTGACAGACAGCGACCTCTCCGCAGATTTTTGGACCATCAGAGTCGTGCAATAGCACGACGGTTGAGGGTTTGTTGGTTGAGGGTTGAGGGACGCGAAGTCGTTGAACGTTGTCGGCTGAAGCATGAGAGCTTAAAACGTTCGGATGTTTAACTTTGAAAAATTGGATGTTTGGAATGAAGCGATCGCGTCTGCCGACCTGATTTATTCAATAAGCAGGAGCTTTCCCGATGACGAGCGATTCGGACTGACGATGCAAATGCGACGTGCGGCGGTTTCGATTTCATCGAATCTGGCCGAAGGTAGTTCAACAGTTTCGCGTGCCGATTTCGCTCGATTTGTGGAGATCGCGACCGCGTCGCTGCTTGAAGTCGTGTCGCAAACGATCATCGGAAAACGACAGGGATTCATCAGCGAAAGCAATTATGCTGCTGTCTACGCGGCAGCGGTAAAACAGAGCAAAATGCGCAGCGGTCTCCGGAAATCACTAGGCACATAGTCGGCGCCCTCAACCCTCAACAAACAACCCCCAACTGCGTTCATTCTCTCAACCCTCAACCAACAACCCTCAACTGCCTTTGCCCTCTGTCCCCCGCCGTCTCTCAACCCTCAACCGTTTTGGCCGCTGGTCAAAACTTCCGCCAATTCCGAGAACAGCCTTTCTCGATTATCCGGGCGAACTTCAATTAAGGTCACATCATGACGTGACTTGATCGCGTCCGTGAACGGCAGAGGCCGCGCAAAGATCGTGGCCAATAGCGGAGCCTTATTATCGAGCGCCTCGTTCACTGTGTCCCGAAAAACTGGCGATCGGATTTCCATCGGACCAATTTCGTCGATCACGACAAACTGTCCCCTTCGCACCGCTTCGCCCACCGCCCTGACGCCAACCGCTTCCAGCGCGGAAAGATCAAGCCGGTATTTCCCGAGACGCACCGAGCTTTCGATCTCGACATGGGCAAAAATAACTTCGGCGCCGTCGAGGGTCACGATCTTGAAGCCAACGCGCATGCCGTGGTCGCGAATCTCCTCGGTGTAAAACCCACCGGCCGCTTGTGCGAGATGACTAACCAGACGTTTGATTAGGGTTGTCTTCCCGCAGCCCGGCCGACCGGTGAGCAAAATTTTCTGGTTCACGTTGATTCGCCCTTCGACATTTCCCTTAGCTCTTAGCCCTTCCCTCTTCGCTGTTCGCTCTTTGCCAATCCCTCAACCCTCAACCAACAACCCTCAACTGCTTTACCCTCTGGCCAAAATCTCCTTCCCCACCCGCCAGCGATTAACTACGATTGCGCCAGTGCCAAGTACCTTATCCCGATTCCCACGAATCGACCACAGGCGGCAGCCTGCCCGCGCCGCTTTGACCGTCGTCCCGAAGCCGGAGAAGAGCCTTCGCGTCGCCGAAAAACCGCCTTCTTTCGCCAGCATCGTCACCCAGCGGCCGCAGAAACTTCTCGATCGGGTCCGCTGGCATCTGCGCGTTAGACGCTACAGCATCCGAACCGAGCAAGCCTACTTCGATTGGATCCGCCGTTTCACCCCGTGAGATTATCTAAGCGGTGACGAAGCACTACGTCTATATCCTGCGCTCGTTGAGTGATCAGCGGTTTTATGTTGGACTAACTAACAAGCTTCCGGGCCGCGTAGAGGCTCATAATGCCGGCCTCGTCATGTCCACAAGAAAACGAGCGCCCCTCGAATTGATATACTGGGAAGGCTGCCTCAATCGAAGCGACGCTGCACAGCGCGAGAAGTATCTCAAGACCGCGTGGGGAAAGCGTTATTTGAAGACACGGTTGCGACGCTATCTCACGGGGTGAATCCTTTTCCACAACAAACGTCATCCAGACCAGATGGGCGAAGAAGAAATCAGCGCCTTCCTCAGCCATCTCGCGATTAATCGCAATGTATCGGCCTCGACCCAGAATCAGGCGTTCAGCGCTCTGCTTTTTCTTTATCAGCAACTGCTCGACCGCAAACTCGATTTCATTACCGGCGTTGAGCGCGTTCGCCGCCCCGCTCGGGTTCCCATCGTTTTCAGCAAAGCGGAAGCCCGCGCTGTCCTCGCTAATCTCAAAGGCGATTATGCCCTCATGGCTGAGCTGCTTTACGGCAGCGGTCTTCGTGTTTCGGAAGCCGCGCGGCTGCGGGTGAAGGACATCGACTTTGGTTACAACCGCCTCACAATTCACGAAAGTAAAGGGCAGCAATCGCGCATCACTATTTTACCGGCGAGCCTAAAACGACCTCTCCAAAAGCATCTTACGCGCGTACGTGAATTGCATCGCCAGGATGTCGCCCGCGGCGGTGGTGCCGTTTATCTGCGTGATCGGAAGTACGTCAATGCAGCGCGCTCCTGGCCATGGCAATACGTCTTCCCCGCCGCGAAACTCAGCGCTGACCCGCGCAGCGGCGAGACGCGCCGTCATCACATTTCG
>QHPU01000095.1 GCA_003219175.1 Verrucomicrobiota bacterium
AGCCTGCGATCGCCGACTGGTCGTCGCTGGACAAGGGGCCTGCGCCGATGATGATCTCGGCCAATTCTCCGTAGAAGAGTGCTTCGGGTTGAGCAGTGCAACCACCCACCTCGAGAACATACTCGCCATCCAGGTGCGATGAAGCATTAACCATGGGTGCACTTGAGTCCCCGGTAATACCGTTTGCCGAGATCGAAAATTCGCCATTAGGACATCCGGTATGTTCGACTGTGATCAAAGCCCACTCCTCACGGCGGTGGGATTGGGGACGCGTCGAAACCGCTTTGGTTTCGATCGTGCCCTGGCCCGAGAACGAAACAATCCGTGCGCGCGAACGACTGGCGAGCCCGTCCCACTCCAGGAGGAACGCTGGAGCGGCGTTACTCTGCGGTCCTACACGAAACAAAATAGAATGGTTTTGATGGTAAGGCGGGTAACAGGGAACATTCGGCCGGAAAAGTGCGAAGACGGTAAAATCGGTGTTATTGAAGAAAAATTTCCAGTCGTGATCCCTGCCAAAGAGGAGCGTGCCACTGGGGCCGCGCCGCCTTTCTTCCGTTTTGCTGTGAGGATAGTAAAGGGTGCCTCGCTGAACCAAACTCAAAAGACCGTACGGACCGTTATGTGGCATCACTGCAACCATGCGATGCGGACCGCGCTCCATTATCTCGTCGGTCAGCAAACCGTGGTTATGACAGATGGCAGCCGACTGGAGCCAAAATTGCAACGAAGACACAGCCAAGGGAAGGCGTGACGATCCAGGCGGCCGAGGATTTTGTGAGGTACGGACAATGGCTGCGCGATCTTCCGTTGAAGACCTGACTTTGGCAGAAACAAGTCTGTTGAAAATCCGAGGAATCTGCCGGGCCTTGAATGTGCGCGCGGCATCGAGTGCGCTTAACGTTTCGGTCGTGTCCGCATCAATGTTTTGCTGGGCTGCAGCGGAAGTGCACTTGCGCCCCTCGGCGCTGTCCTTTCGGAAATATGAGGTGCATTTTAAACCTAACCAGCGGGTCAGCTCCTGGAAAACTTTGCGGTCAATGCACAAGTCTTCGTAGCGCACAATCGCGATTTGCTCGCGGTTTTGTAGTTGAAATTTCAACGCGTACTCGTTGCGTTTTCGCCAGCCGAGAATATGAGCGGCTCGGTCGATCTCTTCAGCGGCGATCCATCGCTCACGACGCATGGAATCGAAAACGTTGACCGGATCGCGGTAAATCCAAACGAACCGCAATGCGTAGGAGCGATACTCTTCTGCCACCTCTGCCAGGCTGCGTATGCCAGTTTCGGTGATGGGCTTGAGTAGAATCCGGCCAGCCACGCGCTCGATCAAAGGAGCAAGCTCCTTAACGGGTCTCAGCAGAAAGTTGTAGTAAAACGCACTGTCGATGTCCTCTGGGAACGAGCTCAAGGTTCTGTCGGTCGCGAGTGAATCGAAGAGAGCGCTGGTCCCCGATCGTTGGACGCCCATGACCATGATCAACTCGTGAGATGCCATTGTCGAAGTCTTACCCTGCCGCCGGGTTCCCGGAACGGAAGTCATACCCGAACCGCGGATTGAGCGCGGCGCAGACCTGCGCCGCATAACCCTGGTCTTGGTCGGAAAGATATTCACGGAAACTACCCACCTTTCCCTGCCGGACTTTGAAGGTTTCCGGATCTTCGCAGTCGCGCGGTTGCAAAATTTTGGAGCCGAACTCACCGGCGGCTTCCCGCTTTCGCATATTTCGAAAGTCAGAAAAATCGAGTGCCGGACCAAACACCGCATCGTCAATTTCTTTCTCGCCGATAGCGCGAAGCAACTCATGAAATGCCCGGGGCGGGTCAGCCCGCAGTTCTTCGTAGCGGACAATCGAAAGATCTGAACGGTCGCCAAATTCCTCCAGCCAGCCGTTCATTACCTCCACCATTACCGCGATTCCGAAGCGCGGATGCCCCAGCAGCGCACCAATTGGCAGCTCTTTGATCTCGCCTGGCGTTGCGGGATTGCGTCGCGTCAGTTGCACGAAATAGGAAACGAATGCATCGCGCGGATCGCGCGCTAGCAGCACAATGGGCGCTTTCCGGAGCGCACGGGATGGAATCAGATATTTTCCCCGTAACCGGTCCCAAGCATTGCCTTTCGTCCGATCCTCGAAGCGGTCATGCGAATAAACAATTCGGGGAACTCCGGCCTCGCCCCGGTCGGTGAAATCGAGCGAGAATTGCTTTCCTTTCTTGTAGGCAAAATAGGCGCTGAGAAACGTGCGAACCCAGGTTCGCCCACTTTTGGGGATGGAAATGACAATGGCGTCGGCATCGGAAAGCTCGCGGGCTCGACTGCTGAAATTCCATCGCATGACCCGAATAACCTATATGCGTGATTGCAGCAGTCGAGTACTCGGAAGCGGCAGCCTTAGAGTTGCGCCAAGCATAGAGCGGTCATGAAAGACGGGTTCTCTAAGCTATTTGCAAGTATTACGCGGCTCTGGGAGAGCGTGGACGCTTCGATTTGGGTTGGTCGGGATATGGTGTTCGGCTTAAGAGATCCGCAATGCGCGAACCAAACATTTTCGCGAATCCATGCGCTGGCTAAACCGAACTGTGCTTGGCATCGGCTTGGCGAGTCTGTTCAGCGATTTGTCGCATGAAATGGCGACCACGTTGATGCCCGCCTTTCTCGGCACCATGGGCGTGGCTGCAGCGTGGCTGGGGTTGGTTGAGGGAGTCGCCGATGGTCTATCGAGCTTCGCGAAAATGGCGTCGGGTTATTACACCGACCGGATGCAACGTCGGAAGCCTATCGCGATAGCAGGATATCTTACGACGGCGCTAGGGACGGTGGCATTCGGCTTGGCGACGAGCGCCTGGCAGGTGCTGTTCGCCCGCTCGTTCGCGTGGCTTGGACGGGGCGTACGGACCCCGGTGCGGAAAGCGTTGCTGGCGGGTGCGGTAACGTCCGCGAGTTATGGGCGGGCGTTCGGATTTGAACGGATGATGGATACTCTCGGGGCCATCGCTGGACCAGCGAGCGCGTTTTTTCTCCTGAGCGCGCTGCATCAGCAGTACGCAAAACTTTTCGCGTTAACGTTGATTCCCGGTCTGCTCGCCGTGGCAATGATCGCTTTTGTCGTCAAAGAGGGGCAGCGAAAAGCGGTGGCTCACATCTCGCTAAACGAGCGCTTGCGCGCTTTACCTCCCCGGTTCCGACGTTTTCTGATCGCAGTTGGTATATTTGGTGCCGGCGATTTCGCGCACACGCTGCTTATCTTGCTTGCGACGCAAAAACTAGCACCCGACATTGGCGCGGCTAAAGCGGTCGCAATTGCAATCGGTTTGTACGTGCTGCACAACGTTTTTTACGCGGCATTTTCGATGATCGTCGGCTGGTTGGCAGATCACTTCTCAAAATCCAATCTGTTGGCGCTCGGTTACAGTGTTGCCGCGCTAATGGCGTTCGCGATTATCATTCTGCCTATCAATGTTTGGACGCTCGCAATGATTTTTGTCGTCGGCGGCGTTTACGTCGCGATGGAAGAAACTCTGGAGGATTCGCTCTGTGCGGAGTTGGTAGGTGAAGAACATCACGGCATGGCGTTCGGCACATTGGCGACGGTGAATGGCATCGGCGACTTTCTATCAAGTATGATCGTGGGTGCGCTCTGGACAATGATGGGGACAGGAGTCGCCTTCGGTTACAGCGCGGTACTGTTTGTTGCCGGCGCGCTCCTTGTGGCGAGGACCGCCGTGCGCCCTGTGGCATAGAGCAATTATTACAGCCCTGGCAGGCGCCAACGGGCGGTGGGCGTTTTTCGCGCGATCCGCCCTTGGTCGCTAGTGAACGTCTGGCAGGCGATAGTAACTTTACAAGTAACATTGAGAATGATGCTAAGACAAAAAGCGCTCTCAACCAGAAAAGAGCGAAAAATGGTTCCGAATAAACCGCGCATTTTATTTGCCCGGATCCCACTTCCGCGCTGGCGAGTTTTTCAGGAAATCGCGTGACTTTGGCCACTTTCTTGCTCGCGGCAGAAATTGTGCGATGAAATTATCCTCACTCTTTGCCCTCAATTATGGCAGGCAGATTCTTATCCGTTTCAGCCGGCGAAGAGTTTAGCCAAACCTCCTGCCTCTCCATTCGATATGAAAAAAAGCACTTCTATTTCCGGACGGGCGCGCGCGGCCAAGGCAGCAAGTAATTCGGAGTGTAGTAACAGTCAGTTGCTCAGGGTTTTGATGGCATTTAACCGAGGCGATTTTTCGGCGCGCCTACCGCACGACTGGACTGGTCTTGCCGGTAAGATAGCCGACACCTTTAACGAGGTCATCGCCAAGAATCAGCGAATGACCATGGAACTCGATCGTATCGGGCGGGTCGTCGGGAAGGAAGGGCGCATAACTCAACGCGCGTCGTTGGGGCATGTGTCGAATTCATGGGCGGACGCGATCCGGTCCGTGAACGAGCTCATTGGCGATCTGGTTCATCCCACCAGCGAGATGGCGCGAGTTATTGGCGCAGTTGCCAAAGGTGATCTCTCGAAAACGATGGCGACGGATATTGAGGGCCGGCAGCTAGAGGGCGAATTTTTGCGCACGGCCAAAATCGTGAACACAATGGTCGATCAGCTCGGCGCCTTTGCCTCGGAAGTGACGCGCGTCGCGCGCGAGGTCGGCACGGAAGGAAAACTCGGTGGCCAGGCCAAGGTAAGGGGTGTGGCCGGGACGTGGAAAGACCTGACTGAAAATGTGAACCTGATGGCGGGGAATTTGACGGCGCAGGTTCGTAATATCGCGACGGTGACGACGGCAGTCGCTAACGGGAATCTGACAAAGAAAATCACTGTCGACGTTAAAGGCGAGTTCCTCGAACTGAAAGACACCGTCAATGTCATGGTGGATCAGCTGCGCTCGTTCGCCTCGGAAGTGACGCGGGTGGCGCGCGAGGTCGGTTCAGAGGGAATTCTTGGTGCGCAGGCGCGAGTCGAGGGTGTGTCGGGCACCTGGAAGGACCTGACTGATTCGGTGAATCTCATGGCGCGAAATCTCACCGGACAGGTGCGTAATATCGCGGAGGTCACGACCGCGGTCGCGAACGGCGATCTGTCGAAAAAAATCACCGTCGATGTGCGGGGGGAGATTTTAGAATTAAAAGACACCATCAACACGATGGTGGACCAACTGCGCTCGTTTGCCGCGGAAGTGACGCGCGTGGCGCGTGAGGTGGGATCGGAAGGAATTCTCGGCGGCCAAGCCGAGGTCAAAGGCGTTGCCGGGACCTGGAAAGATTTGACCGATAACGTGAACATGATGGCCGGCAATCTTACGGCCCAGGTGCGCAACATCGCAGAGGTTACGACCGCGATAGCGAATGGCGATCTCTCTCGCAAAATCACTGTCGATGTTAAGGGCGAGATCCTCGAGATGAAGGGCACCATCAACACGCTGGTTGATCGATTGAGTTCCTTCGCTTCGGAAGTGACGCGCGTGGCGCGTGAGGTCGGTTCGGAGGGAGCTCTCGGTGGTCAGGCCGAGGTGGCGGGCGTCTGCGGGACATGGAAGGACCTGACCGACTCGGTCAATTTCATGGCGAGTAATCTGACCGCGCAAGTGCGCAATATCGCGCTGGTCACGACCGCGGTGGCCAACGGCGATTTGTCAAAAAAGATCACTGTTAATGTGAAGGGGGAAATTCTGGAGTTGAAAAACACCATCAACACCATGGTGGACCAACTGCGCTCGTTTGCCGCGGAAGTGACGCGCGTGGCGCGTGAGGTGGGATCGGAAGGAATCCTTGGCGGACAAGCGGATGTTCATGGAGTGGCCGGCACTTGGAAGGATTTGACCGACAGCGTGAATTTCATGGCCGGTAATCTCACCGGTCAGGTGCGCAACATTGCGGAAGTAACCACCGCGGTGGCGCGCGGTGATCTTTCCAAGAAGATCACGGTTGATGTAAAGGGCGAAATTCTGGAGCTGAAGAACACCATCAACACCATGGTGGATCAGCTCAGCTCCTTTGCGGCGGAGGTGACGCGCGTGGCGCGCGAAGTGGGAACAGACGGCCGGCTCGGCGGTCAGGCGGATGTGCGCGGAGTCGCCGGCACCTGGAAGGATTTGACCGATTCGGTGAATTCGATGGCCGGCAATCTCACCGGTCAGGTGCGCAACATTGCCGAGGTGACAACGGCAGTCGCGAACGGCGACCTGTCGAAAAAAATTACGGTTGATGTGCGCGGAGAAATTTTGCAGCTCAAGGACACCATCAACACCATGGTGGACCAACTTCGGTCCTTCGCATCGGAGGTAACGCGCGTGGCTCGCGAAGTCGGGAGTGAAGGAAAACTTGGCGGGCAGGCAGATGTGCGCGGCGTCGCCGGGACATGGAAAGATTTAACTGATTCGGTCAACACAATGGCCGGTAATCTCACTGGCCAGGTGCGGAATATTGCCCAGGTGACGACGGCCGTCGCCCGCGGCGATCTTTCCAAGAAAATCACTGTTGATGTTAGGGGTGAAATTCTGGAACTGAAGAACACGATCAACACGATGGTCGACCAGCTCAGCTCCTTTGCCGCGGAAGTAACGCGCGTAGCTCGCGAAGTCGGTTCGGAAGGACAGCTCGGAGGACAAGCACAAGTGAAGGGCGTCGCCGGGACGTGGAAAGATCTGACCGATTCCGTAAACTCGATGGCTCGTAACCTGACCGGCCAGGTACGCAATATCGCCGAAGTCACGACGGCCGTTGCAAACGGCGACCTTTCCAAAAAAATCACGGTCGATGTTCGCGGCGAAATCTTGCAGCTGAAAGACACCATCAACACGATGGTGGACCAACTTCGCTCTTTCGCCTCGGAAGTGACGCGGGTCGCGCGTGAGGTCGGCTCCGAAGGAGCACTCGGCGGTCAGGCACGTGTCGAAGGTGTTTCCGGAACTTGGAAAGATTTGACCGATTCGGTGAACTTCATGGCCGGTAACCTGACCAATCAGGTGCGCGGCATCGCGAAAGTCGTGACCGCGGTCGCGAACGGCGATCTGAAACAAAAGCTGCTCGTCGAAGCGAAAGGCGAGATCGCCGCGCTGGCCGACACCATCAACGGCATGACCGACACGCTCGCAATTTTCGCCGACCAGGTCACAAGCGTCGCGCGCGAAGTGGGCGTGGAAGGAAAACTCGGCGGCCAGGCGAACGTGCCGGGAGTCGCGGGTACGTGGAAGGATCTCACCGACAACGTGAACACCCTCGCGGGAAATCTCACCAGCCAGATCAGAAACATCGCGCTGGTCACGACGGCGGTAGCGAAGGGAGACCTGTCGCAGAAGATCACCGTCGAAGTGCGGGGAGAAATACTGGAGCTGAAGAACACTGTTAACGCGATGGTGGACTCACTCCGCGTCTTCGCCGACGAAGTAACACGCGTCGCCAAGGAAGTGGGCACCGAAGGCGAACTGGGAGGCCAGGCCGAAGTGCCGGGCGCCGCCGGTACGTGGAGAGCGCTCACTGACAACGTGAACGCGATGGCGAACAGCCTGACGCTGCAGGTGCGCGCGA
>QHPU01000096.1 GCA_003219175.1 Verrucomicrobiota bacterium
GTTTCGCCGCTGCTTTATGATCTGACGACTCTGCAGCGGGAAGCGAACAATCGTTTTGGATTGCACGCTCGACGCACTCTGCAACTGGCCCAGGCGCTTTACGAAAAGCATAAGGTGCTGACTTATCCGCGGACCGACTCGCGCTATTTGCCGGAGGATAACCTCGGTCAAGTCCGAAAGGTGATGTCATCTTTTGATGATCCGACTCTCGCGCGACATGCCCAGAAAGCGCTGAGCAATGACTGGGTGAAGCCGACTAAGCGCGTTTTCAATAACGCAAGGGTGAGCGATCACCACGCCATTGTCCCAACGGGAGCTTCGTCGGCGCATCTCGACGAGTTCGAGCGGAAGATTTTCGATATGGTCGCGCGCCGGACCATTGCGGTGTTTTACCCGGCGGCGCAGTTCGAGGTAACAACGCGCGTCACCCGCGTCGAAGGTGAGCCGTTCAAGACTGATGGAAAGATTATCGTCGATCCAGGTTGGCTCGCGGTTTATGGCAAGGAAGCAGGCGGCGAAGATAATCAGGCGGTCGTTCCGGTGTCGGCTGACGAATCGGCCCGTGTGCTCGGGATCGAGATCAGGGAAAACGAAACCAAACCGCCGGCTCGTTTCACCGAAGCGACTCTCCTTTCTGCGATGGAAGGCGCGGGGAAATTGATCGAGGATGAAGAATTGCGCGAGGCCATGCGCGAACGCGGTCTCGGTACTCCCGCGACGCGCTCGCAGATCATCGAGGGTCTGATTCATGACGGCTACATCGAACGCAAAGGCAAGGAACTCATCGTTACGGCCAAGGGTTTGTCCTTGATTACGCTGCTGCGAAATTTGGAGACCGACGTCTTATGCACACCGGAATTGACCGGCGAGTGGGAGGCGCGCCTGAAACAAATGGCCCAAGGCAAACTCAATCGTCAGCATTTCATGGAAGACATCCGCGGATTGACCTACGATATTGTCGAGAAAGTTCGCAGTTTCCGCGGCGAAACGATTGAAGGGGAATACGCCACCATTGACGCGAAATGTCCCAACTGCGGCGGAGGCCCGATCAAGGAAGATTACAAGACCTTCCGCTGCCAGAACTGCGACTGGTTAATGTGGAAGACGATGGCTTCGCGCCAATTCGAACCGGAGGAAGTCCACGAATTGTTAGCAAAGGGCAAGGTGGGGCCGCTGCAGGGATTTCGCAGCAAAATAGGGCGGCCTTTCGAAGCGCTGGTCAAATTGGGCGAAGATAAAAAACCGTTGTTCGACTTTGGCGGGAATGGTCTCGATGCTGAGCAGAGAGTGGATAAGGATAAGCACGAGGCCCTGGGACTTTGCCCGATTTGCCAAAAGGGACAGGTTCACGTGCTGACCCGTTCCTTCGCCTGCGAAAATGCCGTTCACACCCCCACGACATGTAGCTTTCGTGTGAGCAAGACAATTTTGCATCGCGAAATCCCAAAAGAACAGGTTCAGAAACTAATTACGACTGGTAAAACGGATCTCTTGCACAAGTTCATTTCAAAAAAGGGACGTCCCTTCTCCGCTTATTTGAAGTTGGAGAACGGAAAGGTTGGCTTCGAGTTTGAAGCGAAGAAGCCGAAGTCGAAAAAGAAAATCGCGGCGCCCAAAGCTGCCGCGGCGTAGCCACTGAGGGCGTGGCGCAATGTCATCCCGAGCTCGGTCGTTTGGATCACTTGGCGCTACCGCGGACGTTTCGTGGCGGACTCCTCGATTTTGCTCGGGATGACGATTCCTGAGTCGCCGCTCCTCGGAATCGAAATGATTGACGCCACAACGGATTGTGTGATAGTGAGTGCTCCGACACTATGCGTTGTCCAAAGTGCGGATCGCGTGACGATAAAGTCATCGATTCGCGCCAGTCCCGGGAAGGCCTCAGCATTCGACGCCGTCGTGAGTGTCTAAAGTGCGCTTATCGATATACGACCTATGAGGAAATCGAGCGCACCGATCTCCGTGTCATCAAGCGCGATCGTTCCCACGAGCCATTCGATCGACGCAAACTGGTCAATAGTCTGGCCAAGGCTTGTGAGAAACGTTCCATCAGTCTCGTCGTTCTCGAAGAGGCGGTCGACGACATCATTCATGAAATCGAAACCGGCGGCCGCGAAGTCACCTCGGCACAGATCGGCACTCACGTGATGTCCAAGTTGCGCGACATAGACGAGGTCGCTTACCTGCGATTCGCGTCGGTGCATCGGCGATTTGAACAGGTGGATGAATTTGTCGACGCCATTCAGGCATTGGGACGGCGGATAAAAACAAATGCACAGCAGCGCGAACTTTTTCCTACGGAGAAACGATAGATATGGTCGCATTCAAGGAAGAGTTTCCCTATTTGAAGGCTGAGACCGGACAGCTTTTCGAATTTGATCGCAGCTGGTTGCGAGAAGCAATCACCCGCGCGGCCAACGATGCCGGATATCCCAGTTGGTGGCTCACCGATCACGTGACCGAAAGCATCGCCTTTTATCTGCGGCTCCGGAATGACGAGAACTTCGTCGCATTCAATCAGCTCTCACAAACCGTCCGCTACGTTTTGAAAGTGATCGGCTACAAGGAAATTATCCCCCATTTCAGTCCGGCGCCGCCGCCGGTGACGATCTCGTTGTTCGAAATCGCTTACACGGCCAGTGCCGGATACGAATTGGCATTCTTCGACATGCTGTCCCGTCGGCTCGACCTTTTGTTGCAGACACACGTGACCTCGGTGCTGTTAATCGCGCTCAATCCCTGCGTGAAACATTTGCGTGGCACGCGGGTCTGGTCCCGCAGCTGCGATGTTCTACGGGCTGAAATCGTTTCCTTTGTTCGCGAAAAACTTTCCGTAGCGAAAGATTTGCCCGAATTAAACTGCTCGCTTCGTTAAGGACGTGACCATCTTCGAGAAAATCATCGCCCGTGAAATTCCGGCCGACATCGTTCTGGAAAAGGAAAACTTGATAGCGTTTCGCGATGTTAACCCGCAGGCACCCGTTCATGTGCTGATCGTCCCAAAACGCGTTCTTCCACGCCTTCTCGACGCGACAGCAGGCGATCGCGAACTACTGGGCGACCTCTTGCTCGCCGCGGCCGAGGTGGCAAAGAAGCTCGACCTAAAAAGCGGTTTTCGGGTTGTGGTTAACAGCGGACCCGATGCCGGCGAAAGCGTCCCGCATCTGCACGTGCATGTTCTCGGACAGCGGCAGATGAGTTGGCCGCCCGGCTAATTTTCCCTCACGATTACCGGCGTGCCGTCGGGAGTGTTTTCGAAAAAGTGTCGCGCCATTCGTGCAGGCAATCGGATGCAGCCGTGCGAAGCTCGGAATCGCGGAACGTACCCGGCGTGCATGCCGTAACCGCCATTGAACCGCATAAAGTATGGCATGCGCGCGCCGTCAAAATGACTGCCTGATGGTTGCGGATCCTTGCGCACATCGATGTTGGATTTCACCACCTCGCTCCGACCATTTACGTAATCGCCGAATTCACTCGAGACGTGGTCTTTATCTTTTTGAATTACACGGTAATGACCGGGCGGTGTGTCGAACCCGCGCTTCCCGGTTGAAACCGTGCTTTCCCCAACCAGTTTGCGCCCCTTGTAAAAATACGCGCGTTGTTCGGACACATGCACGACGATCTTTGCCGACCCGCGAACGTCGTCGCCGCGCCAGTAGCCTTCCGAAGTTGTCGTCCCAGGGAAAAGTTCAGGCAATCGCTGCGCGCCGGCAACGAGCCCCTGGCGAACATCCGCGCAACCGCCCACGAAGATCATAATGGTGATCGCGACGAAAATAGACCCGTTTCCCAAGCGTTTCGGTAGCACCGACATATTGTCCGTTGATTCCAACGTTCTCGCTATTCTTAACATAATTAAATCCACGGGATTGTGGCGAATTGGACATGTAAGCGGAGCAAACTCAATGCCGCTTTGCGGGGCATGCCTGAGATTTGAATGGCTGCCTTTGCTCCATCCAAGTTTGACCGGGCAAGCAGACGGCATAGGCTCGATTGATGGCTACAATTACTGAATCGGCAACGTCAGCGCCTGCAAAGAGAAGCGTAAAAACAGTGCAGTCCCCGATCAACCTGATGAGGTGGATCGAGGAGAATCGCGACAAGTTTAAACCACCGGTAAGCAACCGTTATCTCTACGACGGTCGCGATTTTTTCGTGATGGTCATCAAAGGTCCGAACGCGCGGAACGATTTTCATCTGGTCGATTCCGAGGAGTACTTTTATCAGCTCAAAGGCGACATCAAAGTGCGTATCCGCCAAGGCGATTGCATTGTGGATCATCTCGTTCGGGAAGGAGAGACATTCTTCATCCCGCCCAATGTTCCGCACGCGCCGGTGCGGCCGCCGAACACGATTGGCGTAGTTGTGGAACGGCGGCGGCCGCCGGGCGAGCATGAACACGTCATCTTCTATTGTGACAATTGCGGCGCGCTGGTTGAGGATATTGACTTCGATTGTGCGGATATCGTCGAACATTTCAGTCAGGCGATGAAGGAGTTCTGGAACGATGATGCCCGGCGTACCTGCAAGAAGTGCGGCAGAAAAGTCCCGCAGCCCGAGCCGGTGAAACCGTTTTAGATACCTGGAAATTTGTAGGGCGTTTCTGTGAAACGCCGGTCCAAAATAAATGGCATCTGATACAGAGGGCCCACAATTTGCCTCTCCGTGAAAATCGATCTGCACACTCACATCCTTCCGCGCGATTGGCCCGATCTCGACGCCAAATATGGCTATCCTGGTTTCGTCCGTCTCGATCACTACAAACCCTGTTGCGCACGAATGATGATCGGCGACCGCGTCTTTCGCGAAGTCACCGACAATGTTTGGGACCCAAAACGCCGCATCGAAGAGATGGATCGCGAAAAAGTTGCGATACAGGTCCTCTCGACTGTCCCGGTGATGTTCAGTTATTGGGCAAAACCGCACCATACCCTCGATCTCTCGCGGCGGCTGAATGATCACATTGCTGATGTTGTTCGCGATCATCCCAAACGCTTTGCCGGTCTGGCGACGATTCCGCTTCAGGACCCCGATCTGGCGGCGGAGGAGCTGGAGCGTTCTGTGTGCGAGCTCGGACTGCGTGGCGCGCAGATCGGAACTCACGTTGACGCAAATCAGCATTTCGGGCGCATCGACACTCTGAATCTCGACAACGCCTCGCTTCAGCCAGTCTGGAGCACAGCGCAGCAATTCAACGCCGCCATCTTTGTCCATCCCTGGGACATGGTCGGCAAGGAACGTATGCCGAAATATTGGCTGCCCTGGCTCGTCGGGATGCCGGCCGAGACTTCGCTGGCGATTTGCTCAATGATTTTCGGCGGAGTCTTCGAACGCTTTCCAAAGTTGCGTGTTGCGTTCGCACACGGCGGCGGCTGCTTTCCTTTTACCATCGGACGAATCGAGCACGGCTTTCAGGTCCGCCCTGATTTGTGCGGCATCGAGAACGACGCAACACCTCGCAGCTATCTGGCTCGCGGAAAAATCCCCGCGCGATTCTACGTGGATTCACTTGTCCACGATGCCGATACCCTAAAGTACCTGATCAAGCTGTTCGGCGCCCAGCGTGTAGCACTCGGCTCCGACTACCCATTCCCGTTAGGCGAAACGCATCCGGGCAAACTCATCGCATCGCTCAAACTCTCCAGTAAAGAAAAAGCGAGACTGCTTTCCGAAACCGCGCGCGAATTCCTCGGTATCAGATCTGGATGATACGAGCCTAAAGCGCAGTTACTTGTCAGTTGGATTCAGCAATTTGAACGTCAGTGCGGCAAGGAGGCCGGCAGCAAGTTCGGCTATGATGTGAATCCAAATATCCGAGATTTTTAACAATTTCATCACCGCGGCACCGATTGCGACCGCGGGATTGAACGCGCCGCCGGAAATCGCGCCCACGGCGAATATCCCAGCCAACACGGTGAAGCCGATAGCGAGGCCATAAAAACTGTTGTCCAGCGTTCCCTTCGCGGTCGCGCAATTCAGAACCACATAGGCGAGCGCGAAGGTGAAGAGGAATTCGGCGACGAACACTACAGGGATATTCGTGATCTCCAGTGGCGTCCCGCCTTTTCCAACGAGCCACATGGCGACAAAAGCTGCGACCACGCCGGCAGCTATTTGAGCCAGCCAGTATGGAACAACATCTTTCAGGTCCAATCTTCCGCGGATCAAAATCGCGAGTGTCACTGCCGGGTTGAAATGTCCGCCGGAGATGTGTCCGCCTGCGAAAATCATTACCATGAGTACTGCGCCAATCGCGAGTGCAGGAATGACGCCAGCCGCACTGGGAATGACCGTGCATCCCACCGTGAGCACGAGGAAAAAAGTGCCGATAAATTCTGCAATATATTTTCTCATTTGCAGAATTCCTATCGAACTAGAACAGGGTGGGGAAGCAGTTTCTTCTGAATTGGGAGACACGCGCTGTCGTGTCCCCATTTCTCTCACTCAGCTCTCCAACGGTAACACCGGCCGCTGCCGGTCTGGCTCAGACTCACATTTCATGACGAATGGCCCACAGATCGTGAAAGATCGGCTTGAATAACGATTCCTTGAGAAACGGCACACCAGGTGATCCGCCGGTGCCTTTCTTTGCGCCGATCGTGCGCTCAACCAGCTTGATATGTCGATAGCGCCACTCTTGTAGCCCCTCGTCGAAGTCCGTCATTAACTCGAAGAGAATGGAAACTTCGGGCGACCTCTGGTAGAGGCGCAAGATTTCCGCCTGCACTTGCTCGTTCGGTCCATTCGCCTTCGAGAGATCGCGATTTTTTAATTCCCGTGGAATCTGAGCACCGCGTGTTTCCAGAAAATCGTAGAAATGGTCGATCACCGTGCGCTCGCCCAGATGCTTCCGGAGCCGATCAGCGCCAGGAAAATCGGGTTTCACATACTGCAGTGTCGATTCTCTTTTGTATCCGAGCACGAACTCGATCTCCCGGAATTGGACCGATTGAAATCCTGATGCGGTTTCGAGCCGATCGCGAAAACTGGAAAAGGATGACGGCGTCATCGTTTCAAGAATGTCGACCT
>QHPU01000068.1 GCA_003219175.1 Verrucomicrobiota bacterium
TCGGCGTTTCTGGCGTCGGGACAGGTGTTTGTGCGTAGACAGCGAGCGCCATGGAGAGAGAAGCGGCGCTGCCGAGAACCAATGCTTTTATGGTTTTCATTTGCTTATGAGATGCAACCACAGGCGGATTTGGATTCAAAAAAGGGACGTCGCTAATCTCTAATCCGGAGGGATATGCGCTGTCATGTCCTAAATTTATTCCCTCTACGCCGCGGTCTCGACAGAGAGCGGGTGACGAGACTTGAACTCGCGACGTCCTCCTTGGCAAGGAGGTGCTCTACCACTGAGCTACACCCGCGCGCAAAAGTGGGTTCAAATAATCGCTCGCCGCTCCACTTGCGCAAGGTTTTTCCTGTAGCTGTTGTTCTGTGAGCGACGCGATGCTTCGCACAGCTCTAAAAGGAAGGCGCCATTGGAAGGCGCCATCGCTACACAACAATTTTCGTAGCGACACTATCCGAACGCTCCAATACTCCATTACTCCACTGCTCTTATGTTGCGCCCCTCGCTCGAAGAATTTCACCGGCTTGCAGAACGTGGGAATTTAGTCCCCGTCGTTGCCGAGATCGTCAGTGATGTCGAGACGCCGGTCGGCGCATTCCAAAAAATCGGTCGCGAGGGGTTTTCGTTTCTCTTCGAATCGGCCGAGCGCAATGAAGAATCGGGACGGTTCTCCTTTATTGGTATCGATCCGTTAATGATCGTTAGCCAGCGCAATGGCCAGCTAACGATCCGCGAGAAGAGCGACAAAGCATCTAAACACCGCACTTCCGATCCACTCGCCGATCTGCAAAAAATTCTGGCTGGAGTCCGTCTTGTTCCTCGCCCCGAGATACCGCATTTCCAAGGCGGCGTGGTCGGCTTCGTCGGCTACGACGTGATCCGATTTTTCGAACCCAAAGCGTCGATTCATGCGCGCGACGATCTAAAGCTGTCGGAAATGATGTTCATGATCGCATCTGCGCTAATTGTTTTTGATCATCGTTTTCGCACCATGCGCGTGATCGCATTTGCCGACACTCGAAAAGGAAAGGCTGCCGATGGATACCGCGCTGCCTGCAAACAGATCGAAATCATTCTCGATAAGCTCGCGGCATCATCGCGATTGCAACCGATAACGGCAGATCCCAGAAGCGGCCGTTTGCGACCGACGATTCAGAGTAATACCAACGATTTCGAACAAATGGTCCTGCGCGCGAAAGAATACATCGCCGACGGCGACATTTTTCAGGTCGTGCTCTCGCAACGATTCGAGTCGGAATTTTCGGGAGACCCGCTCGATCTGTATCGCTGCCTTCGTTTCGGCAACCCATCGCCATACATGTTTTTCTTGAATTTTGGTGGCGAGTTTTACGTACTCGGCAGTTCGCCTGAAGTACACGTGCGGGTGCGCGCTCGCGTTGCCGAACTGCGGCCGATTGCCGGCACCCGTCCCCGCGGCGACGACGCAATTTCTGATGAAAGAAATGCGCGCGAGTTGCTGCGTGACCCGAAAGAGCGAGCTGAGCACGTCATGCTAATCGATCTGGCGCGCAACGACCTTGGCCGGATCGCCGAAATCGGAAGTGTGCGTGTGACCGAGCAAATGACGATCGAGCGCTACAGTCACGTTATGCACATTGTCTCGCATGTTGAGGCGCGACTGCGTGAGGGTTTAAATGCGTTTGATGCCTTTCGCGCCACTTTTCCCGCGGGCACCGTGTCAGGTGCCCCAAAAATTCGCGCCATGCAAATCATTGCGGAACTGGAAAAAACGCGACGCGGGTTTTATGCCGGAGCGGTCGGCTGGTTCGGTTTTGATGGGAATTGCGACAGCTGCATCGCATTGCGTTCCGTGGTTTTGAAGGATGGAATAGCGTACGTGCAGGCCGGCGCTGGAATTGTAGCCGATTCGGATCCCGTTAGAGAACGCGAAGAAACGGAGCGCAAGGCGATGGCGGTACTGACAGCAATTGAGCGGGCAAAAAATCTGTAGCGGCAGGCGTGTCGCCTGCAATGCTTACCTGTATGCAGCCGACACGGCTGCCACCACAGAAAAGAAAGATGCTGTTGCTGATCGATAACTACGATTCATTCACCTATAACCTGGCACAGATTTTCGGTGAGCTCGGCGCCGACGTTGTGGTGAAACGCAATGACGAATTCGCGCTGGAGGACATTCAAACTTTGCACCCGGCACGGATTTGCATTTCGCCCGGACCTGGCCGGCCGCACGACGCGGGTATCAGTTGCGATGTCATTCGCGACTTTGGAGCGCAAATTCCGCTCCTCGGCGTTTGTCTCGGTCACCAATGCATTGCGGAAGTCTTTGGCGGCGAGATTGTGCGGGCGGCGAACCTGATGCATGGGAAAACCTCTGCGATCTCGCACAGAGGGACCGGTGTTTTTGAAAATCTGGCAAAACCCTTGGAAGCGACGCGTTATCATTCACTGGTGGTCAAGCGCGAAACATTTCCGCAGTCGCTCGCTATCACCGCCGAATCCGATGATGGGGAAATTATGGGATTACAGCATCGCGAACTTCCGATTCACGGTGTACAGTTTCATCCGGAATCGATTCTGACGGGAGAAGGCAGAAAATTGCTGGCGAACTTTCTGCGGCTGTAGCCGACTCGCTCTGTCGTTGAGGCGTGAGTTCGGCAGGGCGACAGAGCGCCATGACTACGGCGCAATCACGAGGTCACGTCGTGGATTGCGCGCACTTCCTTCGCCATTTGCTCAAATTCGTCGAGCGTGAGCGCTTGCGCGCCGTCGGAAAGCGCTTCCTCCGGTTTGCAGTGCACTTCGATCATCAGGCCATCCGCCCCGACAGCAACGCCGGCGCGAGCGAGCGGCGTGACCATGTAATTTTTGCCAGTGCCGTGGGAGGCATCGATGATGATGGGCAAATGTGAGACGCGCCGTACGGCTGGAACGGCAGCGAGATCGAGGGTATTGCGGGTATGTTGAGCAAAGGTGCGCACACCCCGCTCGCATAACACGACCTGATAATTTCCCTCGGCCATAATGTATTCGGCCGCCAGGAGCCATTCTTCCAGTGTGGCAGCCATCCCGCGTTTGAGCAGGACCGGCAGTTTGGAACGACCGACCCGGCGTAAAAGCGTATAGTTTTGCATGTTGCGCGCGCCGATCTGAATCATGTCGGCATATTTTTCGATCAAATCGACGCCCGGTTCGTCGAGGGCCTCGCTAACGATTTTTAGACCATACCTTTCCCGAATCTCGACCAGAATTTTCAATGCTTCTTCACCGAGGCCAGCAAAAGCATAAGGCGAAGTCCGCGGCTTGAAGGCGCCGCCACGGAAGAATTTCGCGCCGACGCCTTTCACGACTTCGGCAATGGCAAAGGCCTGTTTGCGGTTTTCGATCGCACAGGGGCCGGCGATCATGGCGAGCGAGCTGTTTCCGATCTTGGCGCCGCCGACATCCACAATCGTGCGCTCCTGTTTCAGATCGAGCGTGATCAGTTTGTACGGTTTGGTTACCCGAATGGCTTCGGCCACGCCCGGTAAATTCTCGAAATGCTGCAAGCTGATGACGCCCTTGTTGCCAGTGACGCCAATGGCGGTGCGGCTGGCCCCGGGCATAACATGAGCCCGCAAGCCGAGCGATTCGATCACGCGGACGACTCCGGCGATCTCCCCCTCGGTAGCGTTGGCATTCATGACGACGAGCATAGGCGAACCTCCTTTTTCCTATGCAACGGCGCTCGGTGCAAGCCAGTCTCGCGCTGTTTCCATGTCCCGGTCGGTCAATTCGTGGCCACTCGCCTGCATTCGCACATCCACCTGGGCTCTTCGTTCACGCAATAAATCGGCCAGCGCATTGACTTGATCTGGAGTAGCAATCGGATCAAAACGCCCCCCGGAGATGAGAACCTCACAATCGTTCAACGGATGTTGTGGCGGACGCGAGAGTGGCACCATCGGACGAAACAAAATCGCGCCATGAGCTTTGAGCGCGCCTAGCAACATCATGGCCGAAGCAATATTGGCGCCGTTGGAATAGCCGACCGTAATCAGCGCGTTCAGGTCGAAATCATATTTCCGGGATGCGCCCGAAACGAACTCCGCCAGCTCGTTGGCACGCGCGACAACATCTTCCTCATCGAAAACACCTTCGGCCAGTCGCCGGAAAAATCGGGGTGCGCCATTTTCCAAGATTTTCCCACGCGGGCTGAGCAGCGAAGCATCGGGAGCAATTGCGAACCCGAGCGGAAGCAAATCAGCTTCGTTTCCGCCGGTACCATGCAACAAGAGGAGCGTCCGTTCGCCTTTCCCTGGAATAAATCGATAAATGAAATCGCTCATGATGCAGCGGCGTGTTGTAATTGAATCGCAGGAAGCACACGCTCGATCTCACTGCGCGCGGATTCATAGATCGGCGGCAGCTTAAGCGACTCGCCCAGTTGGTCAGCCGATTCATCAATCAGAAAACCGGGCCCATCGGTTGCAACCTCGAACAAAATTCCGTTCGGTTCCCGAAAATAGATCGAATGAAAATACTGGCGATCGATCACCGGCGTGACATTAAGGCCGCGCTCAACGAGCCTCTCGCGAACACGCAACTGTTCCTCATCATTCACCACCCGAAACGCAATGTGATGGACGCTGCCAACAGCGACCAGGCCAAAGCCGATGTCGGCGGACACGAGATCGACTTCCGCCGCGGTATTTGATCCGCTGCCGCGCAAACGACGGCGATTGTTTTCTTCCCCCAGAAACTCGAATCCGAGGATTTCGATGAGCAGCCTTTCCGTTCGCTCGAGGTGTCTTACCTCGAGTGTCGGCGCGGCGAAGCCGCGAACAGTGTGACCCATCCGTCCTTCGTTCGGAATGACGGGCGATTCCATCAGCTCAAGCATCAATCCATCGGGATCAAGAAAACGCAGTGCCTTGTTCCCAAATCGGTCACTGATTTCCTCGGCGACAACATGATTCGCCCGCAATCGTTCTTTCCAGAATGCGATTGAGTTGCGGGGAATCGCAAAGCTTACGCTCGTCACCTGTCCGCTTCCGCGGGTGCCTCGTCGCGCGCCAGGCCACGGAAAAAAAGTTATGATTGTTCCAGGACTACCGATGTTATCCCCGAAATAAAAATGGTAGCTGCCCGGGTCGTCGAAATTGACGGTGCGCTTTACGAACCGCAGACCCAGCGTCTCGGTGTAGAAATCGAGATTCGCTTGCGGGTCGCCCGCGATCGCGGTGATGTGATGGATGCCGGCGCTGCGCATGGGGAATTTTGAGAAGGCGAAAGGGTAGCGCGCGGGGAGAATTTAGCGATGAATTTTTATACTTGTAGCGGAATGAAAACAAGCCTTAGAATTTTTACATGAAAACAGTTTTCCTCGCTTTCTTAGCCGCAACAATGACGATCCCGCCGGTTTTAAGCGCGCCGAAGGAGCTAACAAAGTGGAAAATCACCGGGCAGCTCGAGGAAGCGTGCTCCTGTAACGCCGCTTGCCCGTGCTGGTTCGATTCCAAACCAACCCGAATGACATGTGGAGGGAACCAGGTGCTTTTCATTCAAAAAGGCAATTACGGAAACGTGAAACTAGACGGACTTGCTATCGCTAACTACGCGGAGAGCCCCGAGGACCAGACGATGATGGATTCATTCGGGAAATGGAAATTTTCCACCAACTATATTGACGAAAAAGCGAATCCCGAGCAGCGGAAGGCGCTGGAGGCGATCGCGGCCGTCGTGCTGCCGTCGAATAACGGGTCGGCTAATTTCAGGACTGTGTATGTTCCGATTACCCGCAAGATCGAAGGCAAAGATCACATCATTACTATTGGTAGCGTAGCGACATTCACCGGACATTTGGTCGAAGGCGGTTTGGGCGGGTCCTCCAAAATCACTAATCCACCGGGGGCAGATCCGATTCATCACCAGTATGCGCAGGGTAAGACGACCACGATGACGTACACCGATTCCGATCAGAACTGGGACTGGAAGGACACGAATTACATGTTGGGGACGTTCACGGTGGATAGCGATCAGTACAAGAAATATGCCGCCGGGTTAGCGCAAAAAATGGCGGCGAAGCCGAAAGCCGAAGGAACGGAAAAGAAATAATTTTTTGGTATTGGGTTGATGTTTGTTTGGCGAAAGCGAGCCGGCGCGGGCTGGCTCGCTGCCAACGAGGTGGCATTGCGTGAAATTGCGGGCCGGCGGCTCGCGATTGTTTCCACACCGGGACACAAGAATGCGATCGCGGAAATTGCGAGTCCGAATTACTCTGAGCTGGAGAAGATTCGGAAGCGATTTGGTGGCGTAATCGAAAAATTGCCCCGCAACTGGGTCCGGAAATTTTTGCGCGGGCAAAAACCCAAATCTCTGAAGATAGCAAAACGGCTGGTTATCGTCTCTTCCACTGCGAGCGGGAAAATGAGCACGAGCAAGAGCAACTGTTTGTTAATTCCGGCTGGCGCTGCATTTGGAACGGGTGAACATGCCACAACGGCCATGACTCTGCGCTTACTCGAGCGGATGACTCGTTGCTGGGGAGCGCAGGCTGCTAGCCTGCCTGTTTCGGCTGCCAGCCGAAACTTCTTCGAAAAATTCCGTCCGTCGGCAGGCTGCCGACGAATGCAGGCTGGCAGCTTGCGCTCCCTAGCAAGAGGATTTTCGCTACTCGATCTGGGGACGGGATCGGGAATTCTGGCATTGGCAGCGGCACGCTTCGGAGCGAAGCGAATTATTGCGATCGATCACGATCCAATCGCAATCGCGACGGCGAAAGAAAACGCGCGGCGAAATAAGATTGAGCAGGTCGATTTCCAAGTCGCGGACGTCCGGCAATGGAAATTTCCAGCCAGGATCGACATCATTACAGCAAATCTGTCCAGCGGATTGCTCATCGAGATCTTGCCAAAACTGAAATGCGCGGAGTGGCTGATTCTGTCCGGTGTTTTGCGTGAACAAGAGCCACAATTGCTGCGGACGTTGAAGCGAAATGGCATCGCGGTAGGGGAAAGGCGTCGTCGCGGCAAATGGATTGCGATGCTGGGTAGCGCGCATCCTGCGGAGCTTCCCCGCAGATGTATCGGAGAGAATGTCCGATACTGCGAACAGAATGTGCGCGCCACCCCGGGAAAAAAATTTGACGCGGCATAAGCCAACCCGCATTTTCTTCGGTTCAGGCGACTTCGATTCCTCCTGCATTTAGGGCGGTTTAATCAGAGCCGCCGGAGAGATTTATGGAGGAACTTTCCTACGCTATCGTCACCCCATACTCGATGCGCAAATCGCGCACCGGCGGAATCGTGTCCCGGCTGATCTCGCGCACGGGACTCGATGTTGTGGCTGGGCGCATGTTTGCGCCCAGCGCCGAACTGGTAAACCGCTACGCCGAGACAATTGTCACCGAAACGCAACCGCGGCACCGCGCGACGCAAGAGATGATTAAGCAATACGTGCGGGGCAATTTCACTGGCACGTTTAATGGACAGCGGCCGCGTGTGCTTCTTCTCGTCTTTCGCGGCAAAGATGCCGTGGCCAAGGTTCATCACACCGTCGGCCACATTGTTAATGAAAGAACGAGTGGCGAAACGATTCGCGATACGTTTGGGGATTACATCGCAGATGAGAGCGGCAAGGTAATTTATTTCGAACCGGCAGTTCTCACAGCCATTCACCCCGATCAAGTTGAGCAAGACTTAAAATTGTGGGCCGAATTTTCAGATCGGGACGGCGGAATTCTAGAAAACGTGATCGACCATCCACGAGGGGCGAACGTTGAAAAGACCTTGGTCCTCATCAAACCGGATAATTTTAAGTATCCAAATTTGCGCCCGGGCGGTGTGATCGAAGTTTTTTCACGCACCGGGCTTTACATCATCGGATTCAAAGTTCACCGGATGAGTGTGGCGCAAGCAGAATCCTTTTATGGTCCGGTTTTGGGCGTGTTGCAGGAGAAGCTTGGAATTGAAAAGGGCCGGGAGGCCTGGGAGGACATCGTGGAATTCATGTCCGGCGGGCGACCGAGCCGGACCGCCGAAGAGAAAAAGAACGAGTCCGGCACCGAAAAATGCATTGCGCTTGTGTATCAAGGGCAGGACGCGGTGCAGAAAATTCGTGACGTGCTGGGCCCGACCGATCCGAGCAAGGCGCCGCCAGGCTCGATTCGGAAAGAATTCGGCCAAACCATCATGATCAACGCGGCGCACGCTTCCGACTCGATCGAGAACGCACGGCGCGAAATGAAAATCGTCCAGGTTGAGGAAAACAATTTGAAACCACTGATTGAAAACTTTTACCGCTAGAAATAATAAACTATGAGTACTACTCCAATGGAAATCTCAGGCCGCGCCGCTCAACTCACACCGTCTCTCACCCTCAGCATCGACGCCAAAGCCAAGGCGATGAAAGCGGAGGGAATCGATGTCTGTGGATTTGGTGCCGGCGAACCGGACTTCGACACCCCCGATCACATCAAGCAGGCCGCGATTGCCGCGTTGCAAAGCGGTTTTACCAAATACACACCGAGCTCTGGAATTCCGGAATTGCGTCAGGCAATTGCAGAGAAACTGGCGGCTGACAACGGAGTCAACTACAAGGCGACGCAAATCATCGTCAGCAATGGCGCCAAGCACGCGTGTTACAATGCAATTCTCGCAACCTGTCAGCCGGGCGACGAAGTCATTATTCCAGCACCGTACTGGGTTAGCTATCCCGATATGGTGCGGTTGTCCGGGGCGGAGGCGGTCATCATTCCCACAAGCGAGCGCAACGGCTGGAAGATTCGCCCCGAAGATTTTGAAAACGCGATGACGCCGCGAACCAAAATGCTGATTTTGAATTCGCCGGGAAATCCAAGCGGCTCGGTCTATACCCGCGAAGAATTGGAAGCGCTGGTCGATATCGCGGCGGGTGAAGACATTTACATTTTGTCAGACGAAATTTACGAGAAGCTGGTTTACGACGGCGCCGGACACGTCAGCATCGCGTCCCTTTCCAAAGAAGCCTACGATCTCACCCTGACGGTCAATGGTTTCAGCAAGTCCTACGCGATGACCGGCTGGAGACTTGGTTATCTGGCTGCGCCGGAAGCGGTGGCCAAAGCAGTCGATTCTATCCAGAGCCACAGCACCGCGAACCCGTGCTCGTTTGCCCAAAAGGGAGCGTTGGCTGCGCTCAAAGGCGATCAACAGCCGATCACCGACATGCGCGATGAATTCGATATGCGTCGCAACTATATGTTTGATCGTATCTCCAAGATTCCGAATGTGACTGCGGTCAAACCGCAGGGTGCCTTCTACGTGCTGGTCAATATCAGCCAGCTCGGGCTTACATCCCAAAACTTTGCCGATCGCCTGCTAAGTAAGGCAAACGTTGCAGTCGTGCCCGGCGCTGCCTTCGGGGACGATCGCACCGTGCGGCTCAGTTACGCCACCAGCATCGATATAATTAAGAAAGGCCTCGATCGCTTCCAGGATTTCTGCCGGACGCTCTAGTCACTATCAAATCTCGTCATCCCGAGCGAAAGCCGACGGATCCCGTGGTGAAACCTGAAAGCTCATTTCAACGGGATCCCTCGGCTTCGCTCGGGATGACATCATGACCGGCTCCCTCGCCCTCGTCCTCCACGCGCACCTGCCATTCGTCCGCCATCCGGAGCACGAATTTTTTCACGAAGAAAACTGGCTTTTCGAGGCGATCAGCGAAAGCTACGTGCCTTTGCTGCAAATGATGCAGCGACTGCTTCGGCGGGGCATTCGCTTCCAGATCACTCTGTCGGTATCGCCCACTTTGTGCGCAATGTTGAGCGATCCGCTTCTGCGCGAACGTTATCTCCGCCATCTCGATCGCCTCGGTGGATTGCTTGAGCGCGAATGCGATCGCAATCAGGCCGATAAAAGGCTGTTCGCGCTTTCGCAGTTTTATCGCAATTTTTTTGCGGAAACGCGGCGAACCTTTGCCGAAGAATGGAATTGCGATCTGCTCGGAGTTTTTCGGCAACTTCGTGGAACCGGCGCCGTAGAAATAGCGGCTAGCGCAGCGACGCACGCAATTCTTCCAATTCTGCAGCAATCGCCGGGGGCTGCGCATGCGCAAATCGCCATCGGGTGCGATCAGTTTCGTGAAACATTTGGCGGAGAACCGTCCGGATTTTGGCTGCCGGAGTGTGCTTATTCCACCGGCATCTCACAGTTGTTGCAGGCGGAAAACATCCGCTGGTTCATCGTCGATGCCCACGCGCTCGAGCAGGGACTGCCGCCAGCACGACGCGGAAGTTTCGCGCCATGCTTTACGAAAGCCGGGCCGGCGGCATTTGCCCGCAATGTTCACGCTAGCCGCCAGGTTTGGAGTGCCGACCAAGGTTACCCTGGCGATTCCGCCTATCGCGATTTTTACCGCGATGTCGGTTTCGATCTATCGCCCGAAGAACTGGCGCCTTTTCCCAAAGGCAGTTTCACCGGGATTAAATATCATCGCGTTACCGGCCGCGACGCTCCAATGAAAGAGATTTACGATCACACGGCCGCGGAAGAAACAGCGCGGAAACATGCCGGGCATTTCGTCGCGCGATGCATCGCCGAACTGGAAAGCGTGCAGGCTGTTGAATGGAACCCAATTTTGATCGTGCCGTTCGACGCCGAACTCTTCGGACATTGGTGGTTTGAAGGGCCACGCTTTCTTGAGCACGTCATTCTTGCAGCGGCAAACAGCAAGCTGCCGTTGACTACACCGACGGAATTTCTAGAGGAAAACCCCACGCAACAAGTTACCGAACCGGCAGCGTCGAGCTGGGGCGATCGGGGTTTCCTCCATGTCTGGCTGGACGAAAAATGCGGCTGGATTTACCCACACCTTTTTACGGCAAACACACGCATGGGCACCCTGGCAAAATCTCGGAGCCGAAAGGCAACACCTGATGATGAGCGTGTCCTGCGCCAGCTCGCGCGCGAGCTTCTCCTGGCGCAATCCAGTGATTGGGCCTTCCTCATTCGTAACGCCACCGCTAAAAACTACGCCACCAAAAGAGTGAGCGATCATCTTTCACGGTTCGCAAAGCTGGCCGACCAGTTTGAGCGCAGAAAGGTCGATCGCGATTTTCTCGCCCAATGTGAAGCACAGGATAACCTGTTCCCAAATCTGGATTGGCGTCACTATGCCTAGAAAAACAGGCAAGAATGCCTGTTTGGCGGACAGACAGGAATGTCTATGTTCCGACGCATGCCGGAATCGGAACATAGGTTTTCAGCCTGTGCGCCCAATGGGGTTTTAGCCCGTTGCGATCGCGCGATGCGTAAACTGTTTCGCTCGATATGACAAAAAATGTTTTCCTTGCCCTCGCGCTTGGCGTGCTGCTTGGCCAACCCTTGCCCGCACAGGAATTGTCCCCATCACCCAGTCCGACAGCGACTCCCGATCGCAGTGTGCGCATCAGTTTTGTTCCGCCGCCATTAGAGGGCAAAATCAGTCTGGGCATTTATGATCAAACCGGTCGGCTGGTGCGCGTGCTGCATCAGGAAGCTGAATTCGACGAATTCACCATTGGCGCGGATGCCCTGACCACGAAATGGGACGGCAAAGATGATGACGAACACGATTTGCCCGCCGGAAAATATTCCGCCCGCGGTTTTCTGGTCGCGTCGATGAAGATCGGATCTGAAACAGTCGACGGTACCTCGCCAGGAGTTAGTTCTGTCCACGTCAAGTTAGTTGCTAATCCGCTGGAGAATAACGAGCGGCCGACAATCGATATCAGTGCGGGGTTTGACGATGACGAAGCGTATCTCCAAACAATTGATGGGTTGCCGCTAGTTACGATCGCAAAGCGCGAAGACGCGACTAGCGTTTGGCTGACGGCGGCCCGCGATCCCAAGAGCGTCATCATTTTTCTGAGCAATGGCACAAATACCCGTCAGGTAGAAGTAAGTGGGCTTTCCAAAATGATGGCGTTCGACTGCGGCCGATTCGAGTTGAAGTGAAGGCGCTACTGGCCAGCATGCCAATTCTTTGTTAGTTAGGCCCGCGATGACTGCGGAGCTCCAACATACCGTTGCCAAGTCGGCTGGATTTAGCGGGACGTCGTTGCACACCGGCGAAAAAGTGGCGCTCAAGTTGCAACCAGCGCCGATCGATCATGGGATCAAATTCAAACGCAAGGACCTGGCGGACGAGCCAATGATTGACGCGAACATCGCGAACCTGAAAACAGTCGAGCGCGCTACTACCATTGGCGAAGGCGCGGTCCGGGTTCACACGGTTGAGCACATTCTTTCAGCCCTGAGTGCGATGGGAGTCGACAACGCCGTTATCGAGATGGACGCAAACGAACCGCCCATCGGTGATGGCAGTGCCGCGCCCTACGTCGAGTTAATCAAAAAAGCGGGCACGGTCGCGCAGGAAGCGCCACGGCGATTCTTTGATGTGCGCGAGCCGATTCACATCGAATCGAAAGGCGGCGCGCTCCTCGTACTATTACCCGATGGAAAGTTCCGAATTTCCTGCACGCAGGCCGGGCCAAACAATCGATTCACGCAATTCTTTTCCGCCGAAATTTCACCAGGGCTCTATGAACGAGAAATCGCTCCGGCGCGCACGTTTGTTTACTACGAAGAAGTCGCGCCGTTGATGGAAAAGAATTTGATTAAAGGCGGAAGCCTGGAAAATGCGATTGTCGTTCGCGGGGACGCCGTCCTGAGCAAGGAATCATTGCGTTTTCCGGACGAATTCGCGCGCCACAAGATTCTCGACATCATCGGTGATCTCGCGTTGGTCGGCGCACGGATTCGCGGTCACGTCATTGCGTTGAAACCGGGGCATGCTGCCAATGCGGAGTTGGCGCGGGCGGTGTTGAAGGAGCACACCAAGATTACAGCGCTTTCTGGCCGGCGAACGTTTCCGCCGGGAGAAGGCGGCCTCGACACTAACCAAGTAATGGAAATTTTGCCGCATCGCTATCCGTTTCTGATGGTCGATCGCATCCTCGGCTTCGAAGGAGAGACCAAATGCACCGGAATGAAAACAGTCACGGTCAACGAGCCATTCTTCGCCGGGCACTTTCCCGGGCACCCGGTGATGCCCGGCGTTCTTCAGGTTGAGGCGATGGCACAGGTGGCGAGCATTCTGTTGCTGAGATTGGCGAAGACTTCGAGCCGGATCGGTTATTTCATGAGCGCGGATGAAGTAAAATTTCGAAAACCAGTTTTCCCGGGAGATACACTTTTCATTCATGCCGAATTGCTCAAAGCCCGGCAGGGTCGGTTGGCGAAAGCGCGCTGCAGTTGCGTGGTAAATGACGCCGTTGTGTCCGAAGGGGACCTGATGTTCACGTTTTTGGATAAATAAGGGGCAATGACGAAGTTCGAATGGTCCGAGCCGGACTGGTGTTTGAATGACGAAAGAATGCCAAAGCACGAAAGTCGAAACCCTTCGTCATTCGTCGTTCGCTATCCGTCATTTTGATTATGAGCGGCGTCGAAATTCATCCGACTGCCGTCATTGATCCAAAGGCGGAACTCAGCGCGGGCACAACCGTCGGTCCCTATTGCATCATCGCGGCTGGTGTCGTCCTGGGCGAAAAATGCTGTCTGCAACATCATGTAACCCTTGTCGGGCCGATGTGGGCCGGACGCGAGAATAGATTTTATGCCTATTGTTCGATCGGCCAGCAAACACAGGATTTGAAATACGCGGGCGAGCCAACTTATCTTGAGATTGGCGACGGAAATACTTTTCGTGAGTTTTGCACGGTCAATCGCAGCACAAAAAGCGACGGCAAAACGCGTGTGGGCAACCGCGGAAATTTTCTAGCCTATAGTCACATCGGTCACGACTGCACAGTAGGCGATTCGGTTGTGTTCTCGAATAACGGAACTCTGGCGGGTCATGTTGAGGTTGGCGATCACGCCATCATCGGAGGACTCACTGCGGTGCATCAATTTTGCAGAATTGGTCGGTTCGCCATTACAGGCGGCTGCTCCAAGATTGTCCAGGACGTGCCGCCCTTTCTAATCGCGGACGGTAACCCGGCTGAAATTCGTGGGATCAATCTGGTCGGAATGGAGCGTGCGGGATTTCCTCAGGAAAGCGTGAAAGCAATCAAGGAAGCGTTCCGGTTGCTCTACCGATCGAAATTGAACACTCGTCAGGCGATCGAAGCGGTGCGGAAAGAAATCGAACCGCGAGAAGAGATCAGCCAACTGCTCGAGTTCATCGAGAAAAGCGAGCGCGGCATTATTCGATAGGAGGCTTAATATTGCGGCGTTGGCGTTGTCGGAGGCGGCTTGGTGAGATCGCTCTCCATTTTGTGGAGGAGCTGCAGCGCGGGCGATTCAGGTATGATCCGTAAAACCCGGCGAGTTAGATCGAGAGCACGGTCCGGTTTACCGAATTTTATGAAAGCATCGCATTCTTCCAAGACGCAACGGATGATGTCATCGCGTTTCGTGTAGTCACCCCGAGCTTGTTCCAGCATTGCGATCGCAGTAGCGAACTTACCAGCGCGCAACTCCATCAATGCAACATCCTCGAGCATGACGACATTGCGCGTGCGCGCACCGACCACGCGGGCCTGAATGCGATAGTCGGATGAATCAAGCTTGTTGTTCTTAATCGCAAATTCGTGATAAGCGCGCCACGGCGCCGCCGACTTCGGCGGAGTTTTAGAATCGATCTGCGTCCAGTTGAGATACGGGCGATAGAGTGGATCACCCACCGCGACTCCCATCCAGGAGAGGACGCGCGAAGCCATGAAGACGCTTTCCGCGAAGGTGAAGCCGTGCAGCAGGCGATCATTCAGGATGTCGAAGTGCGCAGTTAGCTCAAGATACGGCTCATAAACGTTGCCTACCGTGGCGGCAGCGCCATGCGAGACCAGAGGACCGGCCCAACCCGAATTTTCGCCGCGTAACGTTGCCGCGCTGTAGGAATGAATATGGGCAGCGACTGCGCCCGGCACGAACCTCCCCTGCTGATTGAACGGCCCGCCGACGGCACCAGTATACCATCCATAATAAAGAGCACAGTCCGTCATCGGATAGTTATCGGGAAAAGTGGCGGGAAGATCGTCGAACACTACTGGGACACCCTCCTTGTGCGATTGATCGACAATGGCGCGCATCCAAGCATCGCCGACCTCCTTGCCCCCGCTAGTTTCATGGGTGCCGTCCACGTATGCGCGTCCCCACAATCCGCCTTTTTCCGCCTCAATTGCGTCGGTAATCATTCGTCGCACGGTTGCGCTCTCCGGCGCGTCAAGGCGGGTTACCAGGAGAAGCGGCGCCATGGTATGCTCAGTAATTGGACGGAAGCTCTGGAAATAGCTGTTAGCGACCACGCCGGAGATTTGCTTAGTGAAAAAACCGAGCGTGCTCAATTCCGAATCAACCGATGCTTCATTACGACTAAGGATCGGACCGCCCCCGGGCGTATCGCCGGGATAGGGCGTGGAAGTGGGCCGGATCTTGAGCGGCATACCGCGGATAAGAGCGATGAAATGGATCGCCAGCGTCTGCACCCGTTTGGCTCCATCGGGCGCTTCATGGACTTGCCACCATTGCCGCTCGTCGAAAATTTTCCGTAACGGGTCGGCGATGGTTGCATCGTACTGCTCCCGCGAGATTTCTTCCTCGGTCGGGCAAGCGAGCTCGACGAGGTGATCGGCGGCGATCCCGCGTTTTTCCGCGTAAAATTTCGCGAGTGGTTCTGCATCGGGAACGGCGGTGTTGAAAACGACGATTGTTTGTGCCGGTAAATTATCGGCAGCGAATGTTTTCTGGTGACTGCCCACGAGCATGAGCTGGAGCAGGAGAATAAAGATCTGCATCAGAAGCTGAGCTTCAATCCGTCGTAGGCCATGTGGGTATGCGGCGGCAGATTTTTCTCAAAAGATTGCGGCAGTTCGTGCGCGATATGAGTGAAGTACGTTTCTTTCGGCTGAACGCGCGCTGCCACCTCGACTGCCTGGGCCACGCTGAGATGAGTCGGATGCGGTTTCTCTCGCAGCGCATCGATGATCAAACATTCGACCCGGAAGATGTTTTGCGCGATATCATCCGGTACTGCGCTGCAATCGCTGAGATATGCAATCAGATTGCGCCCGGATCGGGAAAACAGGTAGCCATTCACCTCAGCCGGGCCGTGCGGCACTGGTAACGGGGTGATTTTGGTTTCACCTAAATAGAATGGGCCACTAACAAGATGCGGCTCGGGTTTCAGATAGTACGGAAATGGGTTGGTCCCTTTAAATGCGAACATGAAAACGCGCTCGAGGTCGGCCATGGTTTTGGCGGAGGCATAGACCGGCATCGAACCGCGCTGCCAGGAAAATCGACGCAGATCATCGAAGCCCATGATGTGATCGGTGTGCGAATGAGTGAACACGACGGCGTCGACGCGGCGGATATTTTCGCGCAGGGCCTGGGTACGAAAATCCGCTCCGGTATCGACGATGAAAGCAGTCTCAAGCGTTTCGATATAAACGGAAGAACGGAGGCGCTTATCACGCGGATCCGAGGAATGGCAGACCGCGCAATCGCATCCGATCATCGGAACGCCCTGCGACGTTCCCGTGCCAAGGAAAGTGAGGATGAGTTCGGAGTTGAGAGTTGCGCTTGAAGAGTTCAAGATTTTTCGGCGCGCGCACTTTCAACTCTAAGCCCTCAACACTCAACCGATGCTTCTTCAACTCTTACGAATTAAAAATCTCGCCCTGGTTGAGGATTTGGAATGGGAAATCGCGCCTGGCTTCACTGCCATTACCGGCGAAACCGGCGCCGGCAAATCTATCATCATTGGCGCGCTCCAGTTGTTGCTCGGCGAGCGCGCTGACAAATCGCTTTTTCGCACCGGAACGGAGACGTGTACGGTAGAAGCAATTTTTCAAGGCGATGATTGCGCAAAATGGAATGGGCGTCTCGAGGAATCGGGAATTGAGCCGTGCGAGGGCGATCTGATTTTAAAACGAAGTCTTTCGCTTTCTGGGACCAATCGTCAGTTCATCAACGGCTCGCCCACTACATTGGCGAATCTCAAAGACCTTGGTGACGATCTGGTTGATCTGCACGGGCCGCACGATCATCAATCGCTGCTTTCGCCCGATCGACAGCTAGATTTGCTGGATGCGTTCGCCGCGGCGAATGAGGAGCGGCAGAAATTCCTGAGAATTTTTCGCGGACTGCGGGAGCTGGAGACGGAACATGCGGCTCTCAATACCGCGGAAACCGCACGTGAGCAGGAGATCGACTTGCTTCGGCATCAGGTAAACGAGATCAACTCTGCAAATTTGTCGGCCGAAGAAGAAGCACAAATAGAGTCACGCTATCGGCTTGCCAGCAACAGCCGGCGATTGATCGAGCTTGCATCCGCCGTGGCCATGAAGTTGTCGGAAGCCGATGATGCGATCCTGGCGCAGCTCGGTGAAACGCAAAAGTTGTTGCGCGAATTGGAAAAACTGGATCCAGCAATGGTAACACCGGCAAATGCGCATGAAGGCGCAGTTGTTGAGTTATCTGAGATTGCACGCGATCTAAGCCGTTACGCCGAGAATCTCGATCTCGATCCGGAACAGCTCGTCGCGCTGGAACAGCGGGTCTCACTGTTCGAGTCGCTGAAAAGAAAGTATGGAGGAACGATCGCTGACGTCATTGCTTTCGGCGAACGCGCGGACGAGCGAATACGTAAAATCGAAGGGCGCGATGAAGAGCTACAGCGCCTGGCTAACGAGATCGCGACGCATACGGTTGAACTGCGACGAACGGGAGATACACTCAGGAAATTACGCGCAAAAGCGGCGCCTAAGCTTTCGGAAATGGTTCGTCGCAATTTGCGCGATCTGGGTTTCAAGCAATCGCAATTCGAGACGAGGCTAGGTGAAATGCAAAACCCGCGTCCAGCCGGCTTTGACACAGTTGAACTCTTGTTTTCGCCTAACCCGGGTGAGCCATTGAAGCCGATGCGAGCAATTGCATCGAGCGGTGAAATTTCACGGCTGATGCTGGCGATAAAATCCGCCCTGGCTGCGCAGGACAAAGTGCCGTTGCTCGTATTCGACGAGATCGACGCGAACGTCGGCGGCGAAATTGCCCACGCTGTTGGGGCGCGCATGCGTGACCTGGCAAAGCGGCATCAAGTGCTTTGTATCACGCATTTGCCGCCGGTGGCGGCGGCGGCGACGTCGCAGTTCGTGGTCACAAAAGAGGTCAGAACCGGTCGCACCTTCACCCAGCTCCGCGAGGTGACTGGCAAAGCCCGGCGCGAGGAGATCGCCCGTATGCTTGGCGGCAAGAGCGAAGAGGCGATGAAACTGGCGGCGACGATGCTGGAGCCGCGGTAACCATCATCCCGAGCGCCCAGTCGAGCAATCCCGTTGCGCATTTTTCCCTAGCCAGCCGCCCACTAGTTTCTCTATCGTCACGGATCGAAATGATTCAGCGGGATTATCTCATCATCGGCGCAGGTATCGGCGGAGCATCGGCGTGCGAAGCCATTCGGAAACATGACAAGCGTGGCAGCGTGACCCTGGTCGGGTCCGAAGCGTACGCACCTTACAAGCGATGGCTGCTTTCAAAAAGTTTCCTACGCGAAAAGACAGTCGTCCCCAAAAAGTACAGCGAAGTGGATGAACGCTGGTATGCCGCGCACAAAATCGATGCCCGCTTCAACACCGCCGTCACGCAGCTTAACATCGATCGACGAGTGGCCGTGCTGGGTAATGGCGAAAGCATCGAATTCAACAAAGCCTGTCTGGCGATGGGCAGCCGTCCCGGCCGCCCGCCAGTAGCTGGTGTCGGCTTGGGCAATGTTATTTATCTCCGTACCATGCGCGACGCACTGGCTCTTCGCGAAATGGCAGAGCACGAAAAGACTGTGATGGTGGTGGGCGGCGGATTGCTCGCATGCGAGGTGGCGGCGAGCCTGCGGCAAATGAAAATGAAAGTAAGCCTGATGCATCGGCATTCCGCGCTTTTGAACCGTTATCTGGATCCGGATACAGCGGAATGGGTGACAGGCTATTTCGCGAAAAATGGGGTGACACTGCTTTTGGGTGAGAGTTTGAATGGGTTCGAAGGCAAAACTGTTTTGCGAAATATCCAGACCAAGAGCGGCAACCGGGTGCCAGCGGGATTAGCGGTGGTGGCATGCGGCGCGGAGCCGAGTCTGGATTTGGTGCGCAACACCCCGCTGGCGGGCCCGCACGGTTCGCCGGTTAATGATTACCTGGAGACGGAAGAGAAAGGAATCTATGCCATCGGCGATCTGGCGTTTTATCCGGATCGTCTGATGGGCGGAATGCGACGCCAGACGCATTGGGAAAACTCGCGCGAACAAGGTTTGGTCGCGGGCGCGAACATGACCGGCAAAAAACGCATCCGCTACGAGCAGCTGCCGTATTTCTGGAGTGAAATGTTCGATTTGCGACTCGATTTTGTGGGTGATTTCACGGTGCAACCGACGCGGGTGGACCTTACAGGCACCCACGCGAAGAAGAAATTTACCGCGCGCTACTATCAAGGTGACAGATTACGAGGTATTTTGGTCTCGTCGGGAACAGAGAAACAAGTTGACTCGGCGAAAAACGAACTGCGCCGAGCGCTGGGCAAATAAATTGCTAGTAATTATAAACAGGGCTCGGGTTCGGCACGCGGTCTCGAAAAGTTCGAGAAAACCGCGGTCCCCTCGAAAGGGCATAGGCATGAAGCGGGCTGATTTTACAAAAGGACCGCTCCATGCTGACAATTGGTTCGTTCGCTTTGGCTTGCGTTACTATTTTTGGTTGCGTTTTGTGGGCATGTGCGAAAGACACTGACCAGATAGACGGTTATGCTGCATCAGGACGACCTGAAGTGGATCGCGAAGACATCCACTGAGCTTAATACCGTTTTGCAGCAGATCGCCCGTTACGCCGAGCTGGCGAAACGGCACAAGGGTGATCACGACTATATTGAACAGCTCCATCAGCAGGTAGAAATAGCGAGCCGGTCGGCCCAGGCTTTGTTCGACCGCGTAACCTCAAAGATTCTCGGGAACACGTCAGGTAAAACGTTGCCGCCAAGTGAGACTAGTGCATCGGCACCGGTTGCGGTCGGTGATGCTCCTGAGGTAATCGGCCCGAGTACATCGGTCCCATCGCAAATTGCGATCCTGAACCCAGAGGGCGGGCGCGAATTAATTCTGATCATTGACGACGAACCGGAAATTGCGGAGTTCGCCTCCACCATTCTGGCAGAAGAAGATTACAAAGTGATCGTCGCCCGGGACGGTTTTGAAGCGCTAAAAATCTTTCAGCAAATTCACGATCAGATTGGGCTGATCATCCTGGATTTCTTCTTGCCGGTAATGGACGGGGACGCTGTTTTCGAGGAACTGAAGGCTATCAATCCGAGCGTGAACGTGGTTTTGAGCAGCGGATTCGCGGAGCAAAACAAAATCGGGGCGATGCTGGCGCAGGGGCTCCGTGGGTTCATTCCCAAGCCCTACACCCGGGAAAAGCTGCTCGAACAGGTGCGGTCGGCGATCGAGGCGTCCCAACGGCCCATTCGGTAGCCGTTAACGAATGCCCCGACATCTGTTGCTTAGCGATTTATTGTTGCGAGTTGCGCTCCTGTTTTTGGCGACAGAATCTGTGGGGTAGGCAGCTCAAACCTCACGGGTCAAACAGGTTGCATTCTCCAGAATTGCCATACGTCTTGTACGTTTCCGGCGACAGGTTTCAATACAAACTACCAGCTTTACCTCGGGAGCACATGGCTCCAAACGTTCCACTTCGGGTTTAGAATTGAGCCGGACGGGCCGGTTTTTGCCGTGCAATCGCCACGCGCGAGCAGTCATTATCGCGGTCAACCGCCAGGCCATCCGCTTTCGCCGGAGCCATAATGGTCTCAAGCCAGAAGCCAGACTCCTGCGTGACCATAGCCTTTGATTGTAGCCACGGCGCTCTGTCGCCGCGGCGAAAACGGTGGGCCCCGACGAAGCGGGGCGGCGACTACAAGCCGGGGGGAAACGCGGGATAATGGCATCAATTTAGCTGTTCAAGCCCCGGAACGGCATGGCTCGCATAGACGCTTTCTTTAAATTGATGGCGGAACAAAAGGCGTCCGACCTTCATCTTTCGACCAATAATCCGCCGATGCTGCGCATCAATGGGGACCTCGTGCGGGTCGATTATCCCGCACTCAAAGACGAGGAGCTCAAAACCATGGTCTACGAGATCGCCCCGGAAGCAAAGATCAAACATTTCGAAGAAACTCTCGATGTGGACTTTGGCTATGAAGTCCCTGGTGTTGCTCGCTATCGTGCCAACTTTTTCCAGCAGAAATACGGAATCTCGGCCGTGTTTCGTCTCATCCCGTCGAAGGTGCTGACGGTCGACGATCTGGGACTACCGCCGGTCCTGAAAAAATTTCCACTATTAAAGAAAGGCCTTATCCTGGTGACCGGCCCGACTGGCTCCGGTAAGTCCACCACGCTGGCTGCCATGATGGATTACGCCAACCTTCAGCGCCACGATCACATCATCACGGTGGAGGATCCGATCGAATTTGTGCATCGCAGCCAGAATTGCCTGGTGCAACATCGCGAGGTTGGCGTTCATACTCGTTCCTTTGCCAATGCCCTCCGCGGCGCGCTCCGTGAAGATCCCGACATCTTGCTGGTTGGTGAAATGCGCGACCTGGAAACCATCGAGCTGGCCCTGACCGCAGCCGCCACGGGTCACCTCGTTTTTGGAACGCTTCATACCTCCAACAAAATCTTTTCAAGCGAATCGACAAACCAGGGCGCGTTGCCGCCTTGGAAATTCTGGTGGTCGACATGGCGATCGCAAACCTCGTGCGCGAAGCGAAAACGCACCAAATCCCCGGCATGATTCAGGTCGGCAAAAAGAAGGGTAATCAGCCGTTAGACGATGCGATTATCGATCACCTTCGCCATGCCCGCATTTCGCCGGAGGAGGCGTACGACAAAGCCATCGATAAGAAAAAATTCCGGCAGTTCCTCAAAAATCCGCCCGACGATTGGACAGACG
The DNA here is from genome assembly GCA_003219175.1 of Verrucomicrobiota bacterium. GTDB lineage: Bacteria > Verrucomicrobiota > Verrucomicrobiia > Chthoniobacterales > UBA10450 > AV69. Next base: position 21,980 of record QHPU01000068.1, read on the forward strand.
AATAAGCGATGCGACTGCCAGACCTCGACAAAATTCTTTCGGCGATGCTGCACACGCATCCCGGGATTTCAGACCTGAACTTCTCGGTCGACCATCCGCTGCAAGTCGAAAGCTTTGGTGAGCTGAAACCTGCCCTGACCGATCCTCCCATAGATCTCCTCACTCCTTATCAGACCGAGCAAATTGCACTGGCGCTGATGCAGGGTGATCGGCGGTTAATGTATGATTATCTTAACGGCGGGTCGTGCGACCTCAGCTATGCCTTGGCGGATGAAGCGCGCTTCCGTGTTAATATTTTCAGGCAACGCGGAAATTTTGCGATCGTTCTGCGCCGCCTTGAAGCCAGTGTTCCAACGTTGGAGACACTTCAGCTCCCCGGCATTTTCCGAGAGATTGCCAAGGAAAAAACCGGGTTGGTTCTCGTAACCGGTGCTACTGGCAGCGGTAAGACCACTACCCTGGCCGCGATTCTCAACGAAATTAACGATACGCAGGCGGTGCACATTGTCACCCTGGAAGATCCGATTGAGTTCGTGCATCCATGTCGCAAGGCCACTTTTAACCAGCGCGAGCTCGGACCGGATTTTAACAATTATCCCAATGGCTTGCGAGCGGCACTGCGACAGGCACCGAAAGTTATTCTCGTCGGCGAAATGCGCGACCGCGCTACCGTCGAAATCGCGTTGATGGCCGCAGAGACCGGCCACCTCGTTCTGAGCACGCTGCACACGATCGACGCTGGCCAGTCGATCAGTCGTATTCTCGGCTTTTTCACGCTTGGTGAAGAGGAACAACTGCGCGTTCGGCTTGCCGACGTCCTCCGTTATGTCGTTAGCCAGCGCCTCGCGCCCAAGGCCGGAGGTGGTCGCCACTTACTCACCGAAATTATGGGGAACAATTTGCGAACCAAGGAAGCAGTCGCACTTGGCGAAGGCGAACACCGCAACTTCTACGAAATTATTGAGGCAAGCACACAGTACGGCTGGATGACTTTCGACCACTCGATTCTGAACGCCTATCAAAACGATTTGATCACTGAAGAAACTGCGCGTCTCTACGCCACCCGCAAAGGTAGTGTTACCCGCGGGATCGACCTCATCCAAAAGGCGCGCGGCGTCGAGAGGGACCTCGAGTCTGGTCTGCGCATGGATACCCCGACAAACGCTTTCCGCTAAGTTATGGACCTCGAACCCAATTCAATGGCATTCGAGGGTAGCGAAAACACCGCGCTCGTCTGTGTTGACCACGAGCAATACCAGAAGCTCATTACGCCACAATTGGTTGAGCTGAAGTACAAGGTGCACGTGGGACTTTACGAAGACGACGTACTTCTGAAGCTCCGTACTTATTCTTATGAAGTGATTGTTGTGTATGAAAACTTCAAAGGCACGACGCTCGACACCAATCCAATTCTTCAAAGACTAATAGGTGAACCGCCCGCGCAACGCCGCGAGCAGTTTGTGGTCCTGCTCAGCCATCGTTACGCTACCAATGATTCTCTCTCTGCCTTTGTTCACAGCGTCGATCGAATCGTAAACATCGCCGACCTGGCAAATTTCAAACACGTGCTCCGTCGCGGTATCACCGAACACCGGCAGATATATCATTTTTTTCAAGCCACGCTGAAGACTCTGCAGCCGATGTAGTCGGAGTCGGAGCGACAAGCTTCCGCTCGTCCCGGACGCGCAGAAGCGCGTCCCTTCATTATCCGTTAGTCACAAGCACGAAGCCACCTCTTCCGCACGATCTATCTCTAGTACTCTGGTGGCGAATAGGTATTAAACGTCACCACATCCGCCGAACTACGATTGGTGAATTTGTGCCGCGTTCCCGCGGGAATTATAATCACGTCGCCTTCGTGTAATGTTACGGTCTCATTCACGATCTCACCTTCCACTTCTCCTTTTAGTACCAGCAAGACTTGATCGCTATTCTTGTGACCTTCCGGTTCGCTCCCAGATGATTTGCCAGGTTTTAATATCATCATCGCCGTCTGCGTCCGCTTGCTCGTTTGCAGCACTTCAAACCAGTCAGTGGCATCGCGAATGTTCTTCACGTCCATAATTATTCCGCCGGCTCGAATCCGCCTCGCGGGGTGATTCCCTGCGCCAACTCCACGCGAAAGGTCTGCTTCATCTTGTTTGGTCCAAAAGAAAGTTCGGCGGTGTAATCCCCGCTCGACATTAATTTTTTTGGATCATCCCCACCGTACTTCGTCAGGACGTCTTCGGTTGGCCGCAAATCCCAATTTAACCGGGTGAATCCGGCAACTCCGGGCGACTTCAAGTTCGCCACCGGCGCGCCTGCCGCGTTCGTGATCGCGATTTTGATTTCATCGCCGGTAAACTCTTTCACCCACACGGTAAAAAGAGCGCCTTCGGCCGGATTGGCCCCGCGATAAACACCTTTCCCATTCCATTCCGAAAATCCCGATGGCGAATAGGCGCCGTTAGCGGGTCGGATACTGAACAAATGCGCCGGTTTGCTCGCGATTTCCGGTGTCAGCTCACGGAATGGCCGCGAGTCATCCAACACATAAATGCTACGGCCATGTGTTGCGATTACCAGATCGGATGTGCGCGGATGAATTTGCAGATCATCGACTCGCACCGGCGGCATATCGCCGACCCGCACCCAATGCGTTCCCTGATCAAATGATGCGAACAACCCGAAATGGGTTCCGGCATACAATAGCTTCGGGTTCACCGGATCTTCACCGACTGTTTCGACGGGATCGTTTGCGGGCAGATCGCCGGAAATATTTGTCCATGTCTTTCCGCCATCGGATGTGCGCGCGATCATCGGACGATCGTCACCCAGCCGGTACGCGCTCGCGGCCACGTAAGCGACGCTCGCATCCCGCGCGCCGGGCTCGATTCGAACAATCCACTGACCACGCAACGGCTCCGGCAAGTTCGTTGTCAGCTCCATCCAATTGCCGCCATCGTCTTGCGTGACCCAGAGCCGGCCGTCATCGGTTCCGGCCCACAAAGTTCCCGCGCGCACTGGCGATTCCGCCAATGAATAAACCACTCCATAGACTTCCGCGCCGCTCCCGACCACTCGTGTCTTGTCCGGCTCATTACGCGACAAATCGGGACTGATGATAGTGTAATGCTCTGCCCGATCGGTGAACCGAAACACATGGTTGCCACCGAAGTAAAGCACGCCCGGTTTGTACCGGCTCATGATCAGTGGCGAGTTCCAGTGAAAACGCAGTGGTTCACGTCCTTCCGAGGTTGACGGTTTTAAGATGCGCAGCTCGCCCGTGCGCATGTTAAAGCGATGCACGACACCTTCCTGATTGTCGCCGTAAAGCGTGTCGCGATCAGCCGGATCAAACAGAACATAAAACCCGTCGGCCCCCGTGAACGGCGTCCAATCGCAATTGCGAATACCTTCCTTGCTGTAGACCGCACTCGGACCAACCCAGTTGCTATTATCCTGCAAGCCACCTGCGATCCGGTAAATCGGCTGCGAGTCGTCTAACGAGATGCGGTAATACTCTCCAGCTGGGATTCGGTTCAAATGCTCCCAGCCCTTGCCGCCCGCATAGCTTTGGTAAACGCCGCCATCGTTCCCAACAACCAACCGCAACGAGATCGGCGGCTTTGGTGGTTTCGGTGCCTGGCCGGGTTCCGGCTTTGGCGGTTTCGGTGGCGGCGCACTGCCATTTTGAATGGCGAGTGCGTGCATGTCGGGATGCAACTTGTCCGATAAATCTTCGCGGAATGTTTTTCCGCCATCGTCAGAAGCGAGGAGCGCAAACCCGAGAAGATAGACTCGTTGATCGTTCGCGGGATCGATCCGAATCTGACTGAAATAAAACGGCCGCGGATTCAGATCACTGGTGCGTTTCCAAGTCTCACCGCCGTCCTCGGACCGAAAAACGCCGCCCCGTTTACTGTGAATGTCGGTGAATTCATTCGATCCACCTTCGTCGCTCTGGATCACCGCCATCACGATCCTGGGATTTGTCAACGTAACCGCGAGCCCGATTCTTCCCGTCAAAGTCGGCAAACCATTGCTGCATTTTTTCCAACTGCCGCCGCCATTTGTGCTCTTGAAAATTCCGCCCACGTCTTCGCCGTTTGTCGCGGATGTGCCATAAGTGAAACTCCATGGCGTGCGGCGGCGCCCATACAGCGCCGCATACATGATTTCCGGGTTGTCTGGCGGCATCGCCACATCAACGCAGCCGACGCGTGCAGCCTGTGACGCTGGCGCAGTCAGAACAGCTTTCCACGATTTGCCGCCGTCGGTCGTCTTAAACAAACCGCGGTCCCCGCCGTCAGCCCAAAGATTCCCAAGCGCCGCTACATACGCAGTCTCGGGATTTTTCGGGTGCACGATCACACGACCAATCGCACGACTGTTCTCCAGCCCGACGTGCTGCCATGTGCTTCCACCATCACTGGAACGATAAACTCCGTTCCCCCACTCTGCCGAGTTTCGGTCGGTAGGTTCGCCGGTCCCAACCCACACGATATCGCTATCGCTCGGCGCGATCGCGACTGCGCCGATCGATTGCACCGGTTGCTTCTCGAAAACTGCATCAAACGTCACCCCGTTATCTCCGGTCTTGAACAACCCGCCGGTGGAGAGTCCCACGAAAAAAATCGCGGGATTGCGCGGATCAATCGCGATGTCACTCACCCGACCGCCCATCGTCGCCGGCCCGATCGAGCGCGCCTTGAAGGCGAAGTCGCGGACGGACGCGTTCCGGCGAGAGTTGCAGATGGAGTTTGAGCCAGGACGATGCTTTGGCAGGCCAGAAATGCGAGAGCACAGATGATGATCTTCACAGCCTTATATCTCAGCAGGAGTATGTCGTTTGTCGATTCCCTGATGACAGAAAAGGCCACAACTCCTTTCTCCGAGACGCAAATTCTTCGTATTTACGCGCTCCCGCCGCGTCCATTCCAAGGACTGCTTCCGAATTCAATTCTGTCTAGTTCCTTCAGGTCGAATTAGCGTAGCCGCGGATCGAGACTGAAGCTACCCTGGTCCTTGATTTTGATTTTGGCGAAATCGCGATGTTTCGGATTGAGAAGAAACGTTCTTTCCTGCGCCACAATTACGCTTGGGACCGCCAAAACAGCAGAGCGACCGGACTGGACCCATTCGTCGCCAACCTCCTTTGAGATTGCGCCGGGCGGCTGCGCGTTCCACCCTCTTGGCAATTTCTTGAGCTCCATCGTCGCCATGATGGCATCGTCCCAACTGGCGCGAAAAACGCGGAACCTATCGCGCATGGTTACCGGTTGGGTATGCACGAGAATTTCTAGCGCTGCGAGCGAGATATGCTCGCTGCAATAAACCATCCGCACTCCAACCGAATTCCAGCGTCCTTCGAAAATGCGCGCGCCCTCGCCCGAGAAGGCAGAAACGGCATGTTTCTCCTTAACAATCCGCCAGCCGATAATTTCGGCCATCAGGAATAGACGCCGTACTCAATCCGACCCAGGAGATTTTCAACCTCTCGCGCCCCGATCTCGGTGCGCGCGAAGTCCAATGGCACAGCTTTGCCAAGGCCGGACTGTTTCGTTGTCATCCAGGTTCGCGCACTCTCGACATCGCCGAAAACGTCTTCCGCCTTTTTCAGCAGTCGCTGATAACGCATCAGGCGTTCCGACTCGTCCTGATCGATTTTGCCCTGAATCTTCCGGCGATGCAGGGTGGCACGCGACATCCCGAGGACGGTCGCAATCGTCGCAAGCGGGAGATCCAATGCTTTCTGCAAGCTCGTCACCGCTCGAAAACTCAGTCCCGCCTGCA
>QHPU01000097.1 GCA_003219175.1 Verrucomicrobiota bacterium
CATCCCGCGGTTGCTCGGTAATCTCGGGGGCAAGGATTTCCAGGTTGGGCGGCGGTTCGCGGGGCTGCGGGTTTTCGGTGCCAACGTCGAGCGCTATTGTCCATTTCCCATCGCGCTGTTTGGCCCAGATCGTGACATAGTGACCAAACCCGAGTGAAGGTTCGTTCTCTTTTTTCAGCTCCCATACCCCGGTGGTATATCCCAGCTCACCAGCGGCGCTAACGAAGGCGAAGATCGGTTGCCAGATCAGGGTTCCGGGAAAATCGGCGCGGCTGGCCCAAAATTTCTTTCCATTAACTGCTGTCGGTGCAAAGGCGACCCCCTCTTCCGCAAAGTATTCCACGCTTGCCGCCGGCATTCCTTTTGCGACCGACAAATCGGAGTACTCACGGTCGATCCTGGCGATTTCCCTGGCGGCCGAAGTATCGGGAGATTGCGCCAAGGCGTTGAGCCTGAGCGCGCCGACCGCAGCGACCAAAAAAACTTTTCCTGCCATAAACAAATTCAAGGGTTGGCGGCGTCTCAAAAATAAAGACCGTGAAGGGTCATGGAGAATGCCGTCACTCATGAAGATTGGAAAGTCTGTTTTTCGGAGCTGGCGCCGGGTCTGGTCTTGTTCGCACGACAATGGGTCAGGAGTGCAGCGGACGCCGAGGACGTGGTGCAGGAGGCTTTTGTGCGCTTTTGGCGGCGCAATCTCAGCATTAAAAATCGCGCCCTGCTATATGCTGCGGTTCGGTCCGCTGCGCTCGATCTTATTCGGCGGGATAACCGGCGAGCCCGGCGAGAGGTGGAAGTTTTTGCAGACGCCGAGCGGACGGTGCAACCGCAGTTTGAGCAACTGGATGATTCCCAGCGCGAGCTGGTGGCGGCGCTCGATCGTTTGCCGCGCGATCAACGCGAGGTCCTGGTGATGAAAATTTGGAACGAACTTACGTTTGCCGAAATCGGTGAGGCGCTTGGGATTTCACAAAACACCGCAGCCTCCCGTTATCGATATGGGCTGGAAAATTTGAAGAAAACATTGCGTCCGAACGATCAGGCGGACGCCGCTGCCTCAGCCTCGATACTGTGAACAATTTCTCTGAGCTGGAAGGCGAATTGAAGAAATTGCGACCGGCGCGAGTGTCGGCCGAGTTGGTCTCGAGGATCGAGCGTGCGCTAGCCGATGCAGGGCAGGCTGCTGACAACATTATCCTGACAGAATCACGCCCGTCCGGCTCGGACTTCAGAATCAGTTGGCTCGGGCTGGGCCTGGGTCTGGCCGCGGCGGCGACATTTTTAATTCTCGCCCGCGTTGATTCGCGTCCTGGCGATAAAACCAAACAAACGACGCTGGCTTCGGCCGCACCCACGTTAGAGCAAAAAGCTGCGGCGTTACCCAACTATCAGCCAACGGGATTAACTCAGGTTGTTTATGGGAGACATGACGAGGGCTTGGTATTCCCGCGCGGCGCGACCGGACCGTCGCGGCGGGTTTGGACGGCCAAACGCGAGACATTGCGATGGCGTGATCGGGAAACGGGCGCGCAGTTGTCCGTTTCCTATCCGGCGGAGGAGGTCACGCTCATTCCGGTTTCAGGGCAATGAACTACATGCTATTCACAGCGGCCGTTAGCCGAGCAGCGGAACATAGACTTCAAAGTCTATGTGCCAAACAGGCTTTAAGCCTGTTTCGGTTCAGCAGGCTGAAAGCCCGCTGGGCGCACAGGCAGGAATGCCGATGTTCCGATTCAGCGCGGCGACAGGCCTTGTCACAAGCTTTAGCAAACACATCAAATATGAAAATGAATATCATCATCCTAATTGTCGTCAGCCTTGTTCCGCTGACGGCATTCAGCCAACCGCAACCGGTGCCGCCGAATCCGCCAAACCCGCCCAACGCGCCCCAGCCACCGCTGCATGATCGCGAAGATCGGAGGCCAAAGGTTCCGGTGACGTTTCTGGGAGTCGACACCTCTGAAGTGCCAAGTGTTTTGTGCGATCAGCTGGGATTGCCGAAGGGTTTCGGTCTGGTGGTCGACTACGTCGTGCCGGATGGCCCGGCCGCCGCCGCCGGCGTGCAACAGAACGACGTCCTGAAAATGTTGAACGATCAGATCCTAACGGACCCTGGACAACTCTCAAAATTGATCCGCAGTTATTCAGAGGGAACAAACGTGACGCTGACCGTTCTGCGCAAAGGCCAGGAACAAAAAATCACGGTGAAACTGACGAAGAAGGAAGTGCCGCGCCGTCGTGCCTGGATGGACAATATGCGTCATATGAATCACGACTGGAATTTCGACCTCGGAGATCTCGGTAATCTGGGCGACGACATAAAAGAGCAGATGTCGGAGTTGAAAGAACGATTGGGTGACGAGCAGCGTGGAATAATTCATGACGCGGTGGTGCGGGCCCGCGAGGAGGCGCGACGCGCCACCGATGAAGCGCGACAGAGTGCAGAACGCATCCGCACCATCACTCGCAACAACGGCGCGCTCCAACGAACGACAATCGATTTGAACAAGGCGCAGATTGTTCTCTCCGATGACAAGGGTGAATTGCGGATCGAAAACAAAGACGGCAAGAAATTCCTGACCGCGAAGGATCCGCAGGGGAAATTGCTTTTCAGCGGGCCGGTCGAAACGAACGAGGAAGTGGACAAGGTGCCGGCGGAAGTGCGGCAGCGTTACGAGAAGTTGCAGGAACATGATTTGCAGGCAGTCGCGCCGGATGATTTGCGGGCCGAATCGGATAGCGACGAGGACGACGACGATATGGATGAAGAGAGTCCGAGCGCGAGTAGTGTTTCCTACGATCAGGTCTGTTCCCAGGACGCTGGACGTAGTGCCTGGGAAATCCACACCGTCCTGATCTAGTCGGAGAACTCCACCGGACCTTAACCAGCCTAATAGCTTTCCGGTGGAGTTTTTCTCAGCGATCCTAACTGGGAGAGGCGACTTCCAAATCGCCCTTTCCTTTCCTGGGGAGCGTACGCGCCCCGCATGCTGTCGTTGGCGCCTCGCCGACGACTTCCTTTAGCGAAAACAAGAAAAGCATTTCGGCGAGGCGCCGAAATGAGCACGCGAGGGCGCGTGCGCTCCCCAGACGTGAATCAGACCTTCGGATCAACCTAGGGAGGTGACGGAACTATCTCGCTACAGGCCCGAGAGGCAGGACAACTTTGCCGAATAATTCGTTGAGCACCTGAGCGAGGCCGGCGTAAATCGCAGAGAATCCGCAGAAGATGCCTTCGTAGCCGGTGAAATGTTTAAATCCCGGACTTGCCGCAGTGAAGTCACCGATGGCCAGCAGAAAGAACAGAATGGTGAGCGTACCGAAAACAACTTGCAGAGCTCGGTTAAGTCGCAGCGTGCCAATAAACATAACGGCGGTAAACAATCCCCACATCGCGAGGTAAGCAGCCATGGCCGTGCTGTCGGCTGCGCTAGCCCATCCGATTTTCGGAAGGACAATCAGGACGACGAGTGAAAACCAGAACAACCCATAGGAAATAAAAGCGGTAGTGGCGAAGGTATTTCCTTTTCTCCATTCCATCGTCCCCGCGATGACTTGAGCGACGCCGCCGTAGCAGATGCCCATCGCGAGAATCATGCTGTTTAGTTCGTAGAAACCTGCATTGTGCAGATTAAGCAGCACCGTGGTCGTGCCGAAGCCGAGCAATCCCAGTGGCGCTGGATTTCCTGTCGTGTTTTTGATCGATTCGTTCATAAGATTTGAGCGGATGTGTTGATGGAACGGTCTCAGATTGACCAAACGCGAAATGGACTGTCAATAGTAGGGCTGATGGAATCGCTTCCGCCCGAATGAGTCTGCTTCTGCAATGATACGAATTCTTCTTTTCGCCGTCGCGGTGGCGATTTGCTCTCCGCTCCTTGCCCAGACAGAATCGGCTTCGCCGCCCGCGTCTTCCCCTTTACTTGAGCAGCGGGTTTCGGATCTCGAGGCCTACGTGAACAATTCGGCACGTGGCACAGATGCAACGAATCCGCAGGCGGGTTCGAACATCTCTGGTCCCGGACCGGGGCACAACGCCTGGCTCATGACTTCGGCCCTTCTGGTCCTTTTCATGACTCTGCCCGGTCTCGCTCTTTTCTATGGGGGACTGGTCCGGCAAAAAAATGTTCTGTCCGTCCTCGCCCAATGTCTCGGTATCGCCGGCCTGGTTACGATTTTGTGGTGGGCGGTTGGCTACTCGCTCGTATTCGCTTCCGGCTGCCCATTTTTTGGCAGTGCGCGCTTTGCCTTCCTCCGAGGCGTCACTTCGGCGCCAAATACCAACTACTCCTACTGGGTTTCACACAATGTTTTTGCCACGTATCAACTGATGTTCGCTATCATCACACCGGCGCTCATCATCGGCTCCGTGGCCGAGCGGATGAAATTCTCGGCAGTGATGGCCATCATCGCACTGTGGATGTTTCTTGTCTATTTTCCGTTAGCCCACATGGTTTGGGGAATCGACGGCATGATGAATGGCGTCTGGAACGCGAACGCGAAGATTCGCGCGATCGATTTTGCCGGCGGCACCGTTGTTCACATGTCGAGCGGATGGTCAGCTCTGCTCCTCTGTCTTTTCCTTGGACCTCGCCTTGGTTTCCGCAAAGAAATCATGGCGCCGCATTCGATGGTTCTTTGCATGGTCGGGACTGGGATGCTTTGGGTCGGCTGGTACGGTTTTAATGCCGGGAGCGCGCTCGGGGCGGATGCCATCGCAGCGAATGCTTTTATGTCAACAACGTTGGCGACAGCGATTGCATCTTTCACTTGGGCAATGCTGGAATGGATGCTGCGCAGCAAACCGAGTGTGCTCGGCTTTTGTTCGGGGGCGGTCGGAGGCCTCGTTGTCATCACGCCGGCTTGCGGATTTGTCGATGCTAATGGCGCCGTGATTATCGGTGTGCTGGCTGGCGCGGTTCCGTTTTTCGCCTGTACCAAATTAAAATCATGGTTTCACTACGATGATGCGCTCGATACTTTCGGAGTGCATGCCGTAGGCGGAACTTTGGGCGCGTTTCTCACCGGTTTGCTCGCGACCGCCACGGTTAATTCCAATCTGGCTGGACCTGCCGCCAGCCAAAATGGACTGGCGAAAATTGTCGGGCATACGCTCTGGCTGGAACAGCTGAAAGCGATCGCCATCACCATCGCGCTGGCGTTGATCGGCACCTCAGTGATTGCGCTGGTGGTGCGGGCTACGCTCGGGCTGCGGATCACGCCGGAAATTGAGCGCCAGGGTCTCGACATCAATTTGCACGGCGAAGAAGGCTATATTGTTTCCGGTTAGCGATTAGTCGGGGCGCTAAGGCTCCCGCCAATATTTCGCGTAGCGACGCGGGCCTCCCAAATTTTTACCAGAGGAAAAGCGCATTTCCCTGGAGCCGATGCGCCTGAAGCGTCTCAACGTTAAATGCCCAGGCCTCCAGATAGTAGTGTTGCCCCCGAGGCAGACGCTCTCTCGGAATTCGGCACTTCCATGTCGATGGCAAAGCGGAAGAATCCCAAACGGCTCGCACTCTAGCGATTTGATGCGGATCCCCAACTTGAGCGATGGCGCAGATTTCCGGTTTTCCCCTGGCCGCGGCGTGATCAATAGTGATTAGGACTGCATCAGCCGGACGTCGCTCGTCTGGCAAAAAAGCCCATCCATCTCCCGCGATAGATCCCGCTTCCTTTTCGTTAAATTGAAATGGACCGAAAGCGGCATCGCCGCTCGTGCCGTTTGCAACATTCCCCCAAGGTCCATTCCCAAACTCGGTTGTCCCTAAGTTCTCGTTCCTAACCTCTGTTTGGGATCGAATCTGATTTGATCGAAACAAAGGAGGCCGCAAATAACCGATGCGGTTGAGCGCGTTGGCAGCTGCTCTCACTCTGGCTGGATTTGGAAAAACGGACTTTGCTAACAGCTCCGTTTCGGGGACAACATTAATGAAAGAAACGAGGGCTTTTCCGTAAGCGCGTTGCTGCCGATTCATCGGCCAGAAAGGAAGACCTGCGAGAAAACCTGAGCAGGTGCAAAAGATAAGAACAGCAAGTGATCCAGCCAAGAGTCCCTTGGTCACGAATCGCGCTCGCGTCGAAGCCGAACCAGACCAGTGCGTGTAAACCAGCGGGATCAAGGCTACGAGCGCAATTGGCAACATGGCTGCGAACGGAACGTAACGGGATGCTCTGGCCTGACCCGGACCAAATCCAGCGCGCCCGATCATGATCAAAACAGCGCTGGTTACGGTTACCATCGCAAGCATCAACCAGGGCAAAGCATTGCCAATAAAACTGCGGTCGGAGCGCTGTCTCCAAATGTAAAAACCTGCAATCAGGAGCATCAACAGAAGCAGCGTGCCTGTGCCGAGACCGACAGGGTTCGGAGGTAGATTCGTACCGTAGCTAAAGGGCCCTCCGAAAAAGAGGAGAACATATTCGAGAGCCGTAATTGGATGCCAAAGAAACCACCATATGGGTGGGTGATTAGGCGGTTGTTCGTAATCCCAGAAATATAGAAGCAGTTCTAACGAGAAGAGGGAAACCCAGATGGTCCACCATTTCCGGGATGAAGATGATCGTGCATTTGCAAGTAACAACAGCGGGGTGGTCAGCAACCAACTGGTAAAGCCACTGGCGATGGAAAAGGTAGAGATGGTGGAGAGAATTATTGCGAGCAGCAAATTGAACGGGTACGGCACGCAAGCCGCCGTCCAAATGCATGTCGTAACACAGGCCAGAGGGAGCAGAAACCCAACCTGAAATCCCCAAAGGAAGTTGGCCACGCCCAGAGGACTGAAGAGAAGAAGGCTGGCCGCGAACGATATCCAGAAGGGTCCGAGCCGGACTGGCGGAATCGCGTGCGTCTCCGATAATGGGCGAGACTGGGAAAGGAGCTGTTTTTCTTCGAGCTTCGGTGACAAAGCAGTGCCTTTTCCCCCTGGGAGAAGGTCAGGATGAGGGGCTCTTAATACTCTATGCGGGGAGCCCACACTGCGCCGCGCCATTTGCCAGATACTAAAAAGACAGATGAGGGCCAGTAGCCAAATCACCCATAGCTCAGCTCGGATGTCCCAGTGTGTCAGTCGTCCGAGACCGTAGAAAATGAGCCTGGGAAAGAAAATCCGATGTTCGTTGTGCTGCGCGAAGAAATCGGCCACGCCGAGGGTGCCGTCCGCCATTTTTTCAAAGAGCGGGGCGGTGCCGTCCCACTCATCCAGAACGGGGAAATCGACACCATTTTTGAAGATGAGAAGGCCGATCAGGAGCGGTGGCGCAAGGATCAGCACTCCCTTGATAAAAGTGGTGATCGATTTGGGCAGCATTCGACTCAATTGACTTTGCCTTTAGAAAGAAAAAAGCGGGCCAAGTTGCCGGCGGAGGGGATCGAACCCACACGATCTTGCGATCACTGGATTTTGAGTCCAGCGCGTCTGCCAGTTCCGCCACGCCGGCGAGCGGAATTGAAACTACAAAAGGGAAGCCGAAGCTCAAGCTGCAGTCGATGCCCTAGAGCTGTTGCAAACCGCGCGGCGGACCAAAGATCTCCCGTAGAATGACCGCAGTTCGAACGGAATCGGGTGAACGCAAAATTTGCTTCCAGAGAGTCTCTGCGCTTGGAGGCAGAGTGGGGGGAGTGGAAACGCGAGAGGTGGCTTCCTTTTTTTGAGCGACGCTGACTTGCGCTTGCTCCTCCGCGATCCAAGCACCAGGCTCGTTGGCTTCGCCCCGAACAGCCGGCGGAAGTACGCGCTGAGGCGGCAGTGGCCGCTTAGTCGGTTGTTGCAACACTACGATTTCTTTTACCTGTTCTTTCCAAGTGCGGAATTCGGGCCTACCGAACGGTCGCATCGACGCCGGCGGCTGGAGTGGCGCAAGAGGTCGCGGCGGAATTTGCGTGCGAGGCTGTATTTTTGGCGGTGGTGCAGTTCCCGCCGGTTGGCCCAGCGCTTCCAGGAATTCTCGAATGCGGTCCGCGTCGGTTTTCGGTTGGGTTCGCTGGACGGGCTGGGTGTATTCCGGTCGGGGTTGACCGAGAGGACGAGGCGGTTGAGGCGGACGCTTTTGTTTCTTCGATTCCTCTGAGATTTTCGCAATCAGGCGCGAGATACCCACAATCGCCGCGATAATGATGAAGATGATGTTTTGATCCCAGTGCATGGCGCGCGGCGGTAAAATCGTTGAAGCGTTTAAAAGTTGAAGCGTTGAAGCGTCGGAGAGTCGAAACGTGAATCCATCTTAACCTTGTAACAGTTTTAAACTAATCACGTCCCTCACGAAGTGACCGGCGGCTTGTCAGTGCCGGCGATTGATTCCCGCATCGAGGTATCGGCCTGGACGTTTTTCATCCGCACGTAATCCATGATCCCAAGATTGCCGGAACGAAACGCATCGGCCATTGCTTGTGGAATGAGGGCTTCGGCTTCCACTACTTTCGCGCGCATTTCCTGAGTTTTGGCTCGCATCTCTTGTTCCACCGCCACCGCAGCCGCGCGTCGCACTTCCGCTTTGGCCTGGGCGACACGCTTGTCTGCGTCCGCCTGTTCGCTTTGCAACTTAGCGCCAATGTTGTCGCCCACGTCGACATCGGCGATGTCGATCGACAAGATTTCGAAGGCAGTGTTGCTGTCGAGTCCTTTGGCCAGCACTGCTTTGGAAATGCGATCCGGATTTTCCAAAACGTCCTTGTAAGAATCGGCTGAACCAATAGCGCTGACGATTCCTTCGCCGACGCGCGCGATGATTGTTTCCTCAGTGGCACCGCCGACGAACCGGTCGAGGTGCGATCGCACGGTTACGCGCGCTTTCACTTTGGCGCCGATGCCATCCTTGGCCACGCCATCGATGGTGGTGCGACCCATTGAGGGGTTAGGTGCATCGATCACTTTCGGATTGATGCTGGTGCGTACCGCTTCGAGCACGGTTTTGCCGGTGCCTTTCGTCGCCAAATCAATCGCGCAGGCGCGATTGAAATCGAGGCCAATTCCAGCCTTGTCCGCCGCGATCAACGCCAGGATCACCTGGCTGACGTCGCCGCCCGCGAGATAATGCGCCTCCAGTGGGTCGCTTGCGATATCGATTCCCGCTTTCACCGCAGTGATGCGGTTGTCCACGATCAATCCCACTGGGACTTTGCGCAGACTCATTCCAATCATTTTGCCGATGCTGACCGGCGCACTGGCAACGCGTGCCCGCAACCAGGTAGTGAAAAATTTAAGGAAAACAATGACGAGAATGAAGGCAACGACGGCAACGACGGCGAAGCCGATAAGGACGAATGGTTCCATGGCAGCACCTTAGCGAAGGTTATTCCTGCGGAAAAGCTTAAAGCGAAGTTTCGCGGTGGCGTTGGGCGGGCGCAATGTGAATGGGAATGCAGTTCTGCCGGTCCATTGGAATGGAAGGACTGTCTTCGGCGGGAAGCCGAAGACGCATCTTGCGGGCACTACGCCAAGGTTTTCTAAGCAAATGCCGGCACGATTTTCGATCAGGCCGCCGCTCCTTGATGTCACAGCGCGAAATTTACTTCTTTTCAGGAAGCGGGGGCTTCTCGTTTTCTGTTAACGACACCAAATACCTTTCGATTCACCGCCGTGACCTCCTCGAACGCAGCCGTCGGTTATGATTCGGACCTGGTTGGTCGGTCGGGAATCTTCCTTTCCCCTTGTCGTGTTTCGACGCCGACCAAAACGGAGTCGCCCTAGCGTGCGGCGCGCTAGAATCACGGCCGTCTCGCTTTAAGGGCCGCATGCCTTTCGGCATACGCCCCTCAAACGTACGTGTCTGCCATTCCACCACCCGAGCGTCCTTTTAAAAAGTGATCAGTGAATGGTAGATACGGCGGATTGACTCGCAAGTGACTTTGCCAGGTTAGAGCCTTGTTTCACGTTAATGGTTCAGGGTTCAAGTTCTTGCCTTCATGCTTATGCTCGTGCTCCGGCAGTTCGATTTTTCGGTTTTGCGATTTCAAGTTGAAATTTGCTTGCACCTTGGGACTTGAGATTTTTTGCGTCCTGTCCCATCCGTGAAATCCGCGGTTAAATTTGTATTAGGATGTCGACATGAGGGAGCCGGACCGGATCAAGCTCGATTTGCATATTCACACGCTCGACGATCCGAAGGATAAACTGGATTATTCGGCGCACGAACTTCTGGCTCGCGCCCGGCGCCTCGGTTTTTCCGCGCTGGCGATCACCCTGCATGATGAAGTGTTTAATCGGCCCCAGGTTTTTGCCGACGCACAGCGTCTCGGAATTTTGCTCATTCCAGCGGCCGAAATGCGGATCCAAGGCGCGGATATTATTCTTTTAAACGTCTCACCCCAAGACGTGGAAGGGCTGCGAGATTTTGACGATATCCGCAAGTTGCGGAAGCGCCGAGGCCAAACGCTTTTCACGATTGCGCCGCATCCCTTTTATGTGCTCGGCGGTTCAATTGGGAAGCGATTGATCGATGAAATCGATTGCTTCGATGCGATTGAGCTGTGTCACTTTCACAAAGGCTTTTTTAATCCGAACCGTCGCGCAATGCAGGTGGCAGAAAAATTCGGCAAACCATTAATTGCGACTTCGGACGCACATCAGCTAAGTGCCTTTGGCTATCATTATACTACCATCCCCCGACCTTCGACTCTGACTCCGGAGGCGATCTTTTTGGAACTTCGGGCAGGCCATGGTCAGCCGAATAGCCCGGCCGCGACTTTTCGCGAGATTATCAGCACGTTTTATTTTGTATTTATCGAGCACCCATTGCGGAGCCGTTTGCATCATCATGAACATTGAGGTCCGAGCCGGACTGGCGAATGGCTTGAAGCCTAACTTCCGATCAACGGGCAAGATGCCCGTTGGCCTCACAAACTGGATGCCTGTGTTACGAGGTCTAGGCTGGCAGCACGCACTTGCCATTTTTGCGAAAAGCTGAGAAAGCTTATCGCTAATGAAAGCTGGAGTCAGATTTCTCGCGTCCGTCTTGCTATTGCTTGCGCTGGGAACAGGGGGCTGCCAAAGCCCGGAAAAGAAGAAGAAGACGACGAAGCAGGAAACGAAACCGGCAAAAGTGAAACCGGGGCAGGAACCGACCGATGTTGATTTTGATAGTTTTGTTTCGCGGCTGCGCAAGGCAGTTGCGGCGCATGATATGAACACAATTGCCCAAATGATGACATCCGACTTCGGTTACAGCTTGAATCCGGAAAGGTCCGGGGACGGAGTCTTCCAATACTGGGATGAAAATAACCTTTGGCCGGAGCTCGAAGGTATCCTCTCGGAAAAGTTTGTGAAGAAACAGGAGTACATGGTAGCTCCGCCCCAGTTCGCCGATCCGTCACTAAACTACGACGGCTACCGCGCTGGTATCCGGCGGGTGAACGGCAGCTGGAAGTTCGCCTACTTTGTGAATGGATAAGTCGGCTTCCGCCGACTCGTTATCGATTAACGGTTATTCCTGGAATGTAGGGCGGCCAATAAAATAAGCCGGTGGCGAAGTTCGCCGCCCTACAATTGTAGGCCGTCCGCGCGGACAATGGGTCCTGTAGTCCGTACTTTTGTAGTTTATGGTTCGTACCATCAGTTTGACAAAGTTAGTAGCGCGCTGTTTCCGATCCAAAATCGTAAATACTTCCCCAGCCACCCTGGGCGACGAGCGGCAACTGCTTTTCCCACGGCTTGGTGCTGGCAGCATAATTCGCTTTCTCCAGGTTTCCCCAAAACAGGTAGCGCACCTGTAGTTCGCGCGCGGCCCTTTTCCAGTCGCCCTGACCCAGCATTAGAGTGAGCAACTTATTTTCCACGTCCGTGGAGTTGATCCCTTGCGTCCAGAGGTGACCTCCATAGCCGCAAACCATCTTGCGGCCGTTCAGCAGCAATGGATGGTTGTAGGTGGGAAATCCGGCGAAACGCGCTTCAACCGGCAATCGGCGCACCGCAGCAGCGACAAAATCAACCTCGGATCGATTGGCGAATCCGTAACCGTCTTTATTCACGGCCAGGCCGCCGATCAGACTAACGAAACCAGAAAAGAAAATGATGATACAGACTCCACCGCGTAGCGGGACTGGCCAGCGACGCAACAGACGTTCCCAAAGGATAGGCAGGGTAATAAAGTAAGACCATATAAGCAGCTTGATGTTGTCCCATTCCCACGGCGCGGTTTTCACGCAGAGGCTCAAAAGAAAGATGAGAACCGCAGCAGCGAGATATGCGGCGTCGATTGATAGCTCGAATTTACCGGAACGAGGCCGATCGCTCTCCTGTTGAGCGACAATCCCAACCAGTGCAATTATGAGTGGGAGAAAGGGGCCAAAGTTAAATAGCCAGAAGAGGAAGAATTCCATTTTGAAATCTCCCACGGTTTGAGTCCAACCGAAGTGCCACTCGAGAATCGACCCCGCACGCATGTGATCGGTCGTGAGCCAGACAAAAAACACCGCGGGGAGGACCGCAGCGCCAACGAGTTTGAGGAGGGGCAATCTGGAGGCGGGTCTGGTCAAGAAAAGAACGAGAAGGAGGATGCTGAGGGCGATGAATGTGTGGACATGAAATAACGGCATGGAGGCGTAGAGGACGTACTCCGTCCAGACCGGCAACGGTTGCTTCTCTTTCTGCGCTTCGGAACCGTATTTTGACCGCCATTGCCAAAGTAAGAGGAGGCCAGCGGGAATGGCGTAGAGCAGCCCGCGCTGCGTCACAAACATCGTTAGTGGAATACTCTTCCAGGAGACATGTGATGTTCCCTGATAATCGAGAAATTTGTGAGTATCCAGAAATTGATAACCGGCGATGCCGCCGTTGAACAGGAAACCGGCAACGGTGAAAGTACCGCCCCAGCGATACAAGGCATAGAAGGTGGCAAGTGACGCCAAGAGGCCGGTAGCTATGAGTTGATGACGAATATCGAATCCAAGAGTCGTTAGAAGCCCGTTGAAAAGATCGATACCGGCGGGGTAGCGGAGCTGGCTATAAACATAAATTGGACTTTCCGGCCACATGGCAACGCCATTGGCGAAGGTCTTGATGTAGGTGATGTGCAACCCCAGATCGCCGAGATTAAAAGGCGACTGAATATTGATGTTGTCCCCGGCAAAAAAAAGAATCCAGCAAAAGGAGCGAATCGCGAACATCGTGAAGACAAATCCGACCAGGCATAGCCAGATAGAGCGATATTTCGAAAGTGGATCATCAATCCTGCTGCTGACGGGAGGACGTGGAGGAGCAGGCGGCATGAGGAAAAAGGTGGCAAGTGCAGCAGTGGCTCCAGTCATCAGCGAGAAAAGCGAAACGCCTGGATTGAGGCGGCCAGCAATCTCGGCCAGCAATACCGCCGCGGCGGTGGAAACCGCGACATAGATAAGACCAGCCGACAACGGGCGCATGTATTATTGCTTCCCGCGGCCGATGAAATTCGGCAACCTGTCCGGAAAGATTCCGTGAAACACGCTTACACGGAGATACAACTTGGATGTGTCCTGGTATGGTCGGATCGTCAGCGGTTCGGTGAAATAACTGTCCTGCAGCTGCCTTTCGACCTCAGCAATTTTGCTGTCTTCGACGAGCAGGAAATCGGCATCGAGTTTCGCGGGGTTATTGTCGTGCTCATAGTAACCGACTTGCGGGAAGTCGCCCAAAATCCAGGGAATGGGATATGGACTGGGACGAATGATATGACCGACCAGGTGGTAGAATCGCGGGTTCCTGTGCGCCAGTTCCAGCAGTGGCGTGGTTAACTTATAAATATCGTTGTAGGTCTGGACGTAAACGTACGGCTCGGCGTTAAAAAATTCCCTGATATTTGTCGTTAGCGGTCTGTTCCGGCCCCAGTTGGCTTCTATGAAGCTGGAGCAGCGGAAAAAGTTAAGCCAAACGGCGAAACTGAGCGAGACAATAAGGAGAATGGAGGCAACTACGGATGAAACGACAAGGCGTGTTCGAGGTACGAGAAGGATAAAGCCGCCAAAAACGAATAGCAACGGCCAGATAATGCTGATGATGCACCAGGGTGTTTTGTAATGAATGATGCTATAGGCCATGAAAGTGCCAATGCCCATGATGGCAACAAAACGCAAAGTCAGAATTCGAAACAGAAAAGTAACCCCACACAGCACTAATCCGGCGCAAACCGGCCACTCATATCGAGCGATGAGTTCGAGCCAATAGTACCAGGGCTTTTCATGACCATGACCACTGCTGCCGGTCTCGAACCAAGCGTGGAAGGTCCTGAACAAGTCCTTCAAGCCGTTCCAGTGGAAAAATGTGCCGGAATAAAAGAAAACGATGGCCCCAATCCCCGTTAGGCAAACAATTGCAAGATCAACTGAGTTCCATTTCTGTGCGGCGGGCTTAGAGTCCTCGACCCCGACAATCATAGTCGATATATAAGCGATCGGCAGAGCGAGCAGGGCGCAACCAAGGTGAATAATGTAGGTTTCCTTGGTCAGAATCATTCCGGTGATGCCCATTCCGGTGAACCAAAGGTAGCGCAGTGTTCCTTCGCGCCAGAGGCCAAGCAACCCGAATACGAACATCATGGAAAAAAGGAGAAGCCAGACCTCGTGAATCGAATAGCGGCCATAAAAAATGAAGCCCGGGGATAGCGCCATCGCCAGCGCCGCCACACGCGCGACCGGGCGCGGAATTACGCGATCGTATTTCAAGGCCAACCACACTGCTCCAATGCTGGCCAGAACTACCGGCATGCGCAGCGCATATAAATTCCGGCCAAACAAGGCCTGAGATAAAAAGAGAATGTAAAAGTGAAGGGGACCATGATAATTCGTCGGATCGTAGCGATAGAAGCCGTCCTTGACCATCTGATCGACAAACCACCCATTGATTCCTTCATCGAAATGCGGCGGTTTTATGTCGAGAAAAAGCACCCGCAAAACGGTGGCGAGGCCGAGAATCAGCCAGAACATCCAGTTGCTGTCGAGTGCGTCCAGAACCATTTGAGCGGCGTCGCCCGAACGGCTGGAAAAATCCGCTCGCGCCCCTTTGCGACCGCTGCTAGTACGCGGGGCGATGCGCATTTTGGTCACGGGTGGCTGCGGCTTCATTGGCAGCAACTTTATTCGCTACATTCTGAAACATTACAAGCCGGCCTACGTCACAAATGTTGATGTTCTGACGTACGCCGGTAACCTCGCCAATCTTGAGGGTGTGACGGCGGAGCACGGCGATCGTTACGAGTTTTTCAAGGCTGACATTGCCAACGCCGATCAGATGGACGAGCTCATGACGGAGCATGGGTTTTATGCCGTGATTAATTTCGCGGCCGAATCGCACGTTGATCGCAGCATCAATGATCCTGCGAATTTCATTCACACAAATGTGATTGGAACGAGCGTGCTACTCGACTGCGCCCGGCGACACGGCGTGCAGCGGTTTATCCAGATTTCGACTGACGAAGTTTATGGATCCCTGAGCAAAACGGGCAAGTTCACCGAAAAATCGCTGCTTGATCCGAGCTCGCCTTATTCTGCTAGCAAGGCGGGCGCCGATCTTCTCGCGCTGGCCTGTTACAAGACATACGGCCAGGAGGTAATTGTCACTCGCTGCTCGAATAACTACGGCCGCTATCAATTTCCCGAAAAGTTGATTCCGCTCATGATTATCAAAGCGCTGCGCGATGAACCGCTCCCCGTTTATGGCGATGGTATGAATGTGCGCGACTGGATACACGTGGATGATCACTGCGGCGGGATCGTGGCCGCTTTGTTCGAGGGAAAAGCGGGAACGATTTACAATTTCGGCGGCGGCCAGGAGATGGTGAACCTCGATGTTGTGAAGATGATTTTGAAGCGGCTCGGCAAACCCGAGAGTCTCATTTCATTTGTCGAAGACCGGTTAGGCCACGATCGCCGTTACGCGGTTGATTCGTCCTTCAGTGAGCGTGAACTCAAATGGAAGCCGCGTCACAATTTCGAACAGGGCCTGGCGGAGACCGTCCAATGGTATCTCGACAATCAATCGTGGTGGCAACCCCTGCTCGAAAGGGCCGGGCGGTATTAGTTATCGCTATTCGTGATAGCCTCAGGGATTGATGAACTTATTAAGCACGTTGCGCGTGACTCCGTAGAGATCGTTCGCGTCAGGACCACGGGTGTAGGGCGGGTTCAACGAGACTTTCGCGGGAATATAAGAGTCCTTCGGCTCTAAGGTATAGTAGGGGCCGCCATAGAGTGATCGGCCTCCATAAGGGCCGGCACCCGGCCATCCATTGTAGCGTGATAGGTCGTGACTGTTGCTGGAAAACCGAATCAGCACGGCGCGAATCGCGAACACTGAAAGTAATGTAGCTTTCCTTGCCTGATGTTTTGCCGTGCAACGTCGCAACGTAAATGCGGCTTACCCATGAGGCAGGCACATGGATCCGGAAAGGATTGGTCCAGTGACACTCGGAGAACATTCGGTGCTTGCGGGTCGAATGTCGGGGTGACCTGCTCCACTCCCGGTAGCGGTTGCGGTCCGAGGACCTTGCGCCCGCCCTTTCCACCATACCACCCCAGGCGAAATACAGTTAGCGCGTAGCTGGCGTCTTTCGTGTTAACGAAAAGGTCGATATTGCCGCCGACGGGAACGCTGGTGAGCGAGGCATAGCCTTCGATCTGGCGATCGTCAGGATTGGTTAGTTGCCATGCTGTCGTTCCAGGTTGTCGATTCTCGCGCTGTATCTTATTCAACGAACTCGGTTGCACCGCTCCCCAAAAAGCAAAACAGGCGCAACCGAACAGAAGAAGGACCAAGACGCGTCAGGGAACGGAGGTGGTTTTTGCCCATGGAATCTTTGATCCGCTTGGCTCATCCACATAATATTACCTCCGCCCGGTAATTCGGGTTGGACTACCCGGGTCTGAAACGGCAACAGAAGCCACCGGGGAAACGCCTGGCGCCGAATCGAGATCGGTCTGCAGGATGTCTTCTGACGCGAATTCTTATCGATACTATATTTCGATAAATTATGGTTTTCATTCTCACCGCGCCGGCTCTGCCAAAAAGCAGGACCACGGATGACATGCAGATGCGCACGCCTACAAAGCCGCATGTCTCATCTACCTTCTATCCGCGGCCTAATCTTGACATCGCCTCCAGTCCTCTTGGAAATAGGCGCAGCTCCTAAATGTGAGCTACTCGGGTTGCACTAAACGGGTTATTTAATTTGCCCGCTTAGCTTTCGTAAACCATCCGTCAAAGCTTCGATTTGCTTTCTGTTGTTCTGCTATCTTCTTATCTTGGTTCTGTAAGTTCTGCTCCTGCTCTTCTACCCGGCGGTGTTCCTTGAGGAACTCATTCAGCAGCATCGCGTTGACCGCTTCGTAGCGAACGGTGAATGGTTTCCCTTGTTCGTCGTGAATTACCAGCTCCGGGTTCACTTTCTCCACTTCCTCAGCTACTAATCCGAATTGCGGCGCGTGGTCCGGGTCGACTTGTTCTTTGTAGCGGAAGGTAACCGGTGTAAGGGCAAGAATAGCTTCGCTCGCCTTATCCATCGGCTTGATCGCTTCCTTGAACCGTGCGGAAGAGGTAGCAACTCC
>QHPU01000098.1 GCA_003219175.1 Verrucomicrobiota bacterium
GGATCGATTGCGGGCACGCGGTAGAAAACTCGGCGACGCGAGCTTAGAGGAACTCGACGCGATTTGGGAAGAGATAAAAACAATGACCAATGACGAATGACGAATTTGGCTCGAATGACTCAATGACGAAGCCAATCGGGCGTGTGCCTTTGTCATTTGCATTTCGTCATTCTTTGTGTGTTTGCCACTTCGATGGGTTTAGCCATATTCCTGCCTCCCGAAGATGAACATTCTCATCAACGTTATCCTCGCCGTCGACATGCTGGTTGCAGTGTTGATGACCCTGGTCATCCTGATGCAACGGCCGAAGAGCGAGGGTCTTGGCGCGGCTTTCGGAGGAGGCGTGACTGAAAATATATTCGGCGCTCAAACCACCAACGTGCTAGTGAAATTCACCGGCTGGCTCGCGGGAATTTTCTTCGTGCTGACGTTTGTGCTGGGTGTCCTTTACGCTCAGCGTAGCTCCAGCGACAGCGCCTTGCATAAGGAATTGATGGGGATGCCGACTCCTGCGGCGGCGACGACTGCTTCGCCGACGGCGGCTGCGGGTTCACCCGCGGCAACAACTGCGCCAGACACAGCAGCGACGAGCCCAGCTGCTAATGTTTCTCCGACTGCGATCGCAAAACCTTCGGCTGCATCTGCGAGCGTCGCCCCATCTCCTTCGGCGGCGCCAAGCGCATCGCCCTAAAAAATCGGTGTAGAGCCGGCGTCGCGGCTCTTTTCAAGGGAGCGCACACGCCCCCGCGATCTTCAATTCAAGAATTTCGGCGAGACACCGAAATTGGCACGCGAGGCGCCTGCGCTCGCCAGCATTTCCGCAGAGCAGCACGCGAGTTCACACAATTGTCACAGAATCGCCATCGGTTCGTAACAATTGCTTTCTAGGTTCCGAGATTCGTGTGCACCGGTGGGAGGAACTTTCCATCGGTCACGCGCGTTCGCGCGCGTCACGAACGCTGACCTCAACCCAAGGAGAACCGATGTTTAAACGATTCATCTACCTAATTACCGCGGCTTCCTTCATTCTCGGCGGCGTTGCCGCCCGAGCGCAGGATGCCGGGGCATTGCTTGATCTACTTGTCCGGAAAAAAATTATCACGGACCAGGAGGCTGAGGAAGTTCGAGCCGAGCTGACAAAGCAGACCGCTGAAACTTCAGCCGGAAAATTGAAACTGTCCACGCCGATCACGGAGTTGGAGATTTATGGTGACGCTCGGCTGCGTTATGAATATCGCGGCGGCCGCACGGCGGACAATACCAGTCAACCGAATGACTGGCAGGAACGCGAACGCGAACGCTATCGTCTCCGCATTGGACTACGCGGAACACTGGCGGATGATTGGTTTTTTGGTGTCCGCTTGGAAACCAGCCAGACCAACCGTTCAACCAACGTAACATTCGGTGATGACACGTCGACTACTTCAGGCACGACCACCACGTTCAATGGTCCGTTCGCTAAGAACAGTGACGGGATCAACGTTGGCCAGGCTTACCTGGGATATAAAGGCTTCCGGGATATCACGCTTACCGGCGGAAAAATGCCAAACCCACTTATAACTACATTGATGCTCTGGGATGCTGACATCAACCCGGAAGGAGGGGCGGAACAGTGGAAACACACCTTTACCCTTAATTTTGGCCAAAGCGGAGTGGCCCAGGCTGAGCAATCCTATTCGAAGGACAACAAAGCCCTCGCCATTTCCGAACCCGCATCCGAACCGTGGACTCTTAAGATCGATGTCTTCGCCAATCTCGCGCAATTTGTCTATGACGATGTCAATCCGGAGAATCCTGTCGGCAAGCGCGGCACTACCGACGGAAGATTGAAACCGCAGACCGATGCCTGGCTGATGGCGTGGCAGGTCGGGGCTCGGTTCAATTTCCCAAAGAACTACTATTTCCAGGTAGCGCCAGTTCTTTATAACTATACCGGCAACGGCGACACGTTTAATAGCCACTTCGTCGGCGGCGACCCATCTTTATCGAATTCGGATTCGCTCGCCACCAATCAGGTCGGTATCAACAGCCTGCTCGTTCTCGAGGTTCCGTCGGAGTTCGGCTTTAAGATCGGCGAACTACCAGTGCGAATTTTCGGTGACTTCGCCGTTAACTTCGAAGCGGACGACCGCGCCAGAGCCGCGGGATTTCCCGACAAAGGCGATCAGCGCTACGCCTTTATGATTGGGGCGGGGATTGGTCAGCTCAAAGCCAAACACGACTGGCAAATCCAGGCGTGGTACCAGCATACTGACCAATACGCAGTCGATCCGAACCTGGTTGATTCGGATATCTGGGATAGCCGGGTGAACATGCATGGCGTGGCCGTGCAGGGAGGCTATGCGCTAAGCGACGCTATCATTTTCAACCTGACTTATGGCTACGCCTGGCGTGTGGATAAGGGCCTTGGCACCGGCGGCACCGGCGATATCGGGATCAATCCTTTGGATAAGTATCAGATCTTTCAGGCAGATCTAAACGTGAGATTCTAACCAGACTAGCTAAAAAAATGAAACGCATCTATCTAAATCTAATTACTACCATCGCGGTGATAGGTTCCGCAAATGCGGATCGCCTTGTTATAAAAGGTTCCGACACACTCGGGGCAAAGCTGGTGCCCCAGCTGGCAGAACAGTTTAAGGCGCAAAATCCCGGCACTACCTTTGATATCGCGGCAGAAGGTTCTACTACCGGAATCGCAGCCATTATTGACGGCACAGCGCAGATCGGAATGTCGAGCCGCCGCGCCAAGTCGTCGGAAGTTGGCGCCGCGGCCGCCAAAGGTATCAATATGAAGCCGACGGTCGTCGCCTACGACGGGATTGCCGTTATTGTGAACGCCAATAACCCGGTCAAATCGTTAACGAAGAAGCAAGTCGAGCAAATCTTCGCTGGCGATATAACAGATTGGAGCGCGGTTGGCGGTTCGGGTAGTAAGGTATCCATCTATACCCGCAATACCTCATCCGGAACTTACTCGGACTTTAAGGAACTCGCGATGAAAAAACGGGATTACGCAGGTGGCTCACAGAAGATGGCGGGTAACGAACAGATTGCTGCCGAAGTAGGAAAGAACCCAGCTGGCATCGGATATGTTGGCATAGCTTATACCAAGGCTGGCGGAGTTAAAGTTGTCTCGATCGATGGCGCGACCCCATCGATTCAGAGTGTGCAGAACCACTCCTATCCTTATTGGCGCCCAACCTTCTACTATACTAATGGCGAACCCAGCGGTATCGCAAAGACATTCCTCGATTTCACGCTGAGTGCGGCCGGGCAGAAAATCGTGAATCAAGTCGGTTTCGTGCCGATCAAATAAAGGGGGGAATTGTGAAAAAGTTTGTAGTAAGCGGACTGGCGGTTGTCTCTGCGTTTGGGCTGGCGCAGGGGGATACCATTGTCATCAAGGGCTCGGATACGCTGGGAGCAAAGCTGGTTCCGCAGTTGGCTGAGCAATTTAAATCACAGCATTCTGGAACTAGCTTTGATATCGCCGCCGAAGGATCGGCCACCGGCTTTGCCGCACTAATCGATAAGACGGCGGCGATTGGAATGGCAAGCCGGCCTGCGAAACCGGAAGAGATTGGAAACGGCAAAACTAAAGGCGTCGAGCTAAAAGAAACCGTCGTGGCTTATGATGGAATTGCGGTCATCGTCAATAGCGCCAATACCGTGAAAGGTCTGACCAAGAAACAGGTAGAGCAAATCTTCACTGGTGAAGTCACTGACTGGAGCGCAGTTGGCGGCACATCTGGAAAGATTTCCGTCTACACACGGAACACTTCATCCGGGACTTACGCCGAGTTCAAAGAGTTGGCGATGAAGAAGCGCGACTATGCTCCGGATTCGCAGAAGCTGGCGGGCAATGAACAGATTGCCGAGGAGGTGAGCAAAAATCCGAACGGCGTAGGCTACGTCGGCCTGGCTTACACCAAGGCCGGCGGAATCAAGATAATGCCGATTGATGGAGCGTCGCCTTCAAAGGAAAGCGTGTTGGCGAGAAACTATCCTTACGCCCGACCTACCTTCTACTACACTAACGGCAATCCCACCGGGGCGGTTAAAGATTTCATTGACTTCACCGTCGGCGCGGAAGGTCAGAAGATAGTCGAGCAAGTAGGTTTTGTTCCGATCAAGTAACGGGCGACCGACAATCAGGTTAGGTTCATCGAAAGGCGCCGCGGCCAATCCCGCAGCGCGACAACTTAGGCCGGCAAACGTTCATTATTTCGTGAATAGTTACCCAATTGTCACCCGTCTTTTACGGCTTTGTCACATGACATGACGAAAACTGGCGCCAAGTTTTCTTTGTTATGAACTCGCCAAACATCATCACTGTTCTTCAAGTCAGAAAGCAAGGACGGCGCTCCATCCGCGATATCAGCCGACAATATTTCGAGTCTGAATGTGTCCGTTTTCAGATAGTAGAATCCGTTCTCTTCGCCATTGTGGCGGCGGTAGCGATTTGGCCAATTGTGGATGCGGTCGAAGTCGTCCGGGCTTACCTGTTGTAGCTGGCCTCAAGAAGAGTTCGTTGCGGCTAAACCGCAGTAGGAGAGGCAGCCTGTGCGCTAACTTCCTCGCACCATCGTTCGATCTGCTCGCGAATCTGATCGCGAATCAGCCGAACTTGTTCAAGCCTGGTGGTTTCGCTCCCTTCAACTTGTGATGGATCGCGAAAACTCCAGTGCAATCGGGTGGCGCGTCCGGGGAAGATTGGACACTTCTCGGCGCTAGTTTCATCGCACACCGTGATGACATAAGCGAATAGCTGGCCGGATGTGAAGACATCGAAGACGGCCTGCGTTTTCTTTTTCGAAATATCGATCCCGGCTTCGGCCATTACCTGCACCACCAATGGATTGAGCCTGCCCGGTTCAAGACCGGCGCTTTGTGCTTCGAAATTCTCGCCGCAAAGCTTGTTTAGCCACGCCTCCGCCATCTGGCTGCGGGCACTGTTGTGAACGCAAATGAAAAGAACGCGCTGTTTCATCAATTACTTAACGCTTAAGAGCGCGGAAATGCGTCTGCAACGGCGGATCCGATATGTCACACAACTGTCACACTAAACTCGTTGCGAGCCTGAGTATTCTTCAGCGAGATTTCCGTAGCCTCGCTCGATAATGACAGAGACTTTCGCTCCGGCGCGATTCAACTTTGCGCTACCCGCTGCTGCTACTCGCGTGCGCGCGGCTTGGATATCCGATGTCCATCTGGGAACGCGTGCGGCGGTGCTGCCCGATTGCTCGATTTCCTGCGCGAATACGATTTCGGAATTAGGAGGTGACAGGATTGTCGCGCGACCTCGTGGCCCGGCGATAGCTAAAACCGTTGCGGTTACATAAGGGAGCGGAGCGACAGTTACCCGGCCTTTGCAAAATGGAACGAGACGGCGCTCGTCCCCCCCAAAGGTGAAATTGTAGGGCAGGCATTCCTGCCTGCCTTTATATAGACGGCAACCAGGAATGGTTGCCCTACAAAATTGGTTCGGTGCGATCGGACCGAATTTAACTAATGGCCTTCGAAAATTTAGGCGGAAAGAGCCAGAGAAGCGTGCCGGAAGTGCAGTTGCGATTGATTTCCAAGAGGGCCATGCCGGCTTTTGAAATTTTGATTTTGCCACCGGTTAGCTCCCCGATAACTTCGGAAAATTCTGGCTCGTGGCCGACAATCATGACGCATTCGGCGTTACGTTTGGCAAGCAAGCGGCGTAAGCGTTCGATATTGAAACCGTGCGCGAGCGCGGGCTCGGTTTGCAATTCGATGCCGAGGCGCTTGCCCACGATCTCGGCCGTCTGCGAGGCGCGCGGGAGGGGGCTGGTTAAAATGCCATCGGGAACAAACTTCAGGAGCTCGAGAAATTTGGCGACGCGTTTCATTTCCTTGCGTCCACGTTGCGTTAGCGGCCGCTCGTCGTCGGGCTTCGTCCAATTTGGCCAGTCGGCCTCGCCATGGCGGAGGAAGCAGAGTTTCATGATGCTCGACGGCAAAATTGTAGGGCAGGCGTTCCCGCCTGCCGTCTCGAATTAATGGCGGCCAGGAATGGCCGCCCTACAATGTTGTTGTAACGGTTCTTTCTCACAAGATCGTCCATTTTGGGCGTCTCGTGCGTGGATTATTTTGCCAGACCCGCTGGCCGCCGAGATAAGCGTTGCGATTATGTCCCAGTTCAACTTCCGGCGGCAAATGCTCGAGCATCTTGGCATTGCCTCCGCCGAGCACAATGTAATCGACCACGAAAGCATGCTTTAGGTGGATAAGAATGCGGTTGACGTCCTCTTCCCATGTTTTTCGCCCGATCTCTTTCATCCCGTTTTTGCCGATACGATCCTCGATTGTGCCTTCATTGAGGTAAGGCAGCTCGCTTAACTCCAGCGAAAGCACGGTGCTCTTCCATACCAGGGCCGAACCGAATCCGGTGCCAAGTCCAATGAAAAGCATGCGGCCGCCGCGATAACTGCCGAGTGCCTGCATGGCAGCATCGTTGATCACGCGCACTGGTTTTTTGAAAGCCTTTTCGAAATTAAATCGTGTCCAACCTTTGCCGAGATTTTTTGGATCGCAATGAATGCGACCGTTGCGGACCGGCGCGGGAAAACCGACCGAAACGACATCGTATTTCCAATCGTCGAGTTTGCCGTCCAGCATGTCATGCAGCTGACGCGGAGTAAGATCGCCGCCAGAAGCGAATTTACGCCGCGCCTCGCGCGAGATCATGGCCTTAACGTTGGTGCCGCCGATATCGAGGACGAGAATTTTTTTCATGCGCGTCTGCGTTCTTCGCGCTTCGCCTTGATTGGAATCAATTTCTCCGCGCTCTTGGCCTGCAACTCTGCCGCCGCCTTGCGCGTCTGCCGCGAACGCTCCCGGAAATGCAATTGGGCCTGGGAACGGGCTGCGCCCTCAGCGGGACGCAGCCGCACATAACTGCCATCTGGCTGCAACGCGCGCGCCTTTACCTGATCATCGAGAAGACTCGGCAAAATTTCGTTCACCATTTCATCATGCAGGTCGGGCGCATCGATCGGAAAAGCGATTTCGACCCGGCGATAAAAATTGCGCGGCATCCAGTCGGCACTGGAGAGGTAAATGTCGGGCTGGCCGGCGTTTTCAAAATAATAAACGCGGCTGTGCTCGAGAAATCGTCCGACGATGCTGATGACGCGAATATTTTCGCTGAGGGAAGGCACTCTCGGGCGCAGACAACAAATGCCGCGAACGATGAGATCGATCTTCACGCCCGCACATGACGCTTCATAAAGTTTCTCGATGATATCCTGGTCAACCAGCGAATTTAGTTTGGCGATGATGCGCGCGGGTCTGCCAGCGCGGGCGT